>JAWXTV010000014.1:0-9565 GCA_044433245.1 Psittacicella sp.
GCTTATTTAAGTTTTTCTTTTGTCATTTTTTAATTTTCATTTTTTATTTTTCATTTTTTAGTATAAGCCCTACTAAGCTTATGCTACTTTATTAACCCATAAAACAAGGAGTAAATATGTCTATAAAAGACATTGATATAAAAGATTTTGCAAAGCTTATTACAAATAACACTGATACTACAAAAAATAAACTCTACATTGAATCTAAAAGTTTTGATATCAAAAATAGTGAAAAGCTAATAACAGCTGCTAAATTTATAGCTGAAGGCTTTAAAACAGCTACTGAGCTTGAAAATGATGGTATAGACTATGAAGACTTGCCTAGAATGTACTATGAAGATTCAAATGAAGCTGAAGCTCTACAAAATAAACTAATGCAAGAAATGCTTTATGAAGATTTTGAAGATGATGATTTCTATGAAGATCCTGAATTTCAAGAAAAAATGGCTGAAGGTTACAACTCCTGGGTTCAAGAAAACTATATCCCAGAATCTTTAAGAGTTTCAAGCTTTGATCTTTCTAGCAATAAACAGATGGCATATAAACACTTTGAATCTTTACTTAATGATACAAAAGGATACAACACCGAGAACTTTAAAGAACTTCAAAATGAAATTAGTGAAGGCTTAGAAAGCGTAGAACAGATCAAAGATTCAGAAGCTTGTACAATGTAATAAAACTTATACTTAAATATACTGCTTAAAATGCCATTTAAGCAGTATTACTTAACTAAACAAAGGTTATACAATGAAAAAACATAAATTATTTAAAATTCTAAAAACTCTAAAATCAAAATTACCAAGTCCTTTTATTTCTGCTTTTACTTTCATTCTTTTAGGGGTCTCTACAAGCTCATCTTTTGCTTCTAGTCTTGGCGGCTTTAATACAGCTGATAGTTATGCTAGCGAAATTGAAACAGCTATATATACACTAATTGGCACTATAGCAATCATTTTTTTAATTTATAAAGGCTTAATGGCTTATTTTGATAAAATTGATTGGATGGAATTTTTAAAGTCAGTGATGTGGGTAGCAATTTTAGGCGCTATTCCAACTTTAGGTGTCTGGGCATTTTCAATCTGGGCTTCGTAAAAAGTTGTACTGCAAGGTTAGTATGAAAAAATATACTTCATTTAATGGCTTTTCAAGACCTGCTTTAATTGCAGGAGTTCCGCTTTTTTACTTTATTATTTTAGTTCTAAATTTATTAATTTTTGGATTTATTTGTTTAGAACTTAAATCTTTTATTTTCTTTGGATGTATAGCTTTAATTGAAGTCATTTTATATTTTTACTTAAAATTTATAACTGAAAAAAATATTAACAGTGTTAATTTTTTAAAAATTACTTTAAAAGAAATTTTTATAAGAATAATACATCAAAATATTAAAATTTTAACAGTTGGAATTACTAAAAACAGTAAAATACAGGAGAAAAAAGATGTCCAAGAATTTTTCTGGAAAAATTAAAGATAGCAGAACTATGCTTCCTGGTTATAAATATCAAGTTACTGAAGATATAGTAGCTGTTGATAAACAAAAGCTACTATTAATTATTAGATTTGACGGATATGATTTTGGAGCAAATACTGATTCTAGTATAGAGTCTAATTTTGAAAACTTTGTTTTAGCTTTAAACGAGATTTCTAAGAGTTTTATATCAAATCTTAGTTTTACTACTTATATTAAAAAATCTAGAGCAAATTTTACTGCTAATGAAAAATATGAAAATAATTTTATTCAGGAAATGTGCAATAAGTATTATAAAGAATTTAATGAAGCAAATTTTTATGATTTAAAATACTACTTAGCTATAACGCTAAAATATCAAGAAATTGAAAATGGTATAAGAGATATGGAGGATATTAAGCTTAGAATCTTAAAAGGATTTTCTGTTTTTAAACCTTATACTTTAACTACAATTGAAACTAAAAATAGTGCTTATAGCGAAACATTGAGTTTTTTAGCTAATTTATATACATGCACTAATAATAATAAAATTCCTGTTTTAGGGTTAGATAATTTTGATAGTTTTTTGGGATCTTTAGCTAGTCATCATTTTGGATATGATATATTAGAAACAAGACCTGCTGAGAGATCTGATTCTATATTTAGCATATTATATGATTTAAATTATATAGCTCCTGAAACATATCTTGGACAATTTGATTTTTTATTAAAAATACCAAAAGAATTTATCTTATCGACAACTATAAAGATTAACTCTAATGCTAATTCTCTTAAAAAAATTGATCAGCAAATAAATAAGCTTTCAAGCTTTAAAAATTCTGGAACTCATGAAATTGTAGAATTAACTGAAGCTAAAGAGTTTTTGGCAACAGGTGAGCTGGTGTTTGGAGATGCTGTAACTACCTTACAAGTATTTGGAAATAACCCATTTAATGCCATAACAAACGCTCAGGAAATTACAGCTGAGTTTTTAAGTGAGGGTAATTCAACAAGCTTTATTAGATCAAATTTACGATCTAGAAATGCTTTTTGCTCTTTATTTCCAAGTCAATCAAGCTACAATTTAAAAAAACCTAGAACTTTAACGACTCTAGCAACTTGTTTTAGCTTAAATAATAGTCAAAATGGTAAAAAAATAGGTAATCCTATTGGAGATGGAAACTTTATACTTCCTTTAAAAACTGAAACAGATAACTTATTTTATTTTAATTTCCATCCATCACCTTCAAATAAAAATGTAATGGGTGATAAATATGCGGGACATACATTAGTTTTGGGTCAAACTGGTTCTGGAAAAACAGCTCTAATAGGATTTTTTACTGCATTTTTAACACGTTTTAATCCAAAAATTTTTGCTATTGATTATAACAGATCTATGGAAATGTATTTAAGAGCTTATGGCGGAGAGTATTTTGCCATTAAAAAAGGGATTCCAACAGGATTAAATCCCTTTAAACTTGAAGATAATGCTGTTAATAGAGAATTTTTATATTCTCTAATTGAAATACTATGTAGAGATGAATTTGGTAGATTAACAATAACTGATGAAAAAGATATAAAAATGGCTGTAGATGCTGTTATGGACTTAAATTATGAATATAGACAAATTACCCAATGTTTAAGCTTTATTCATAACAGTGATCTTAAATTAAGACTTTCAAAATGGTGTGAATCTGGCAGATATAGCTGGTGTTTTGATAACTATGATAATCAATTTAATCCTAATGATTTTTTCAGAATTGGTTTTGACACAACTGAAATATTAAATAATAATTATACACCCTGTGAACCCATTTTAGCTTGCTTATTTCATTATAAAAATATAATGCAAAAAAAAGGTGAACTAATGCTTTCAATTGTTGAGGAATTTTGGGTTCCTGCAAACTTTAAATCAACTCAAGATCTAATTAAATCTATTTTAAAAGCTGGTAGACTTAAAAATGAATTTGTACTTTTAGCCTCTCAAAGTCCTGAAGATGCTTTAAACTGTGATATAGCGGCTGCTATTATTGAACAAACTCAAACTAAAATACTACTAGCAAACACTGATGCTAAAGAAAGTGATTATTTAAAACTTGGCATTAGCTCAAAATCATTTAATAAATTAAAAAGATTTAATAAAAATGATAGAAAATTTCTAATATATCAAAACAACTCTGTTGTTTGTTGCACTCTAGATCTTTATAATTTTAAAGCTTTTATTCCTATTATTTCTGGAACAACTGAAGTTATAAATTTAGCAAATAATATAATACAAAAAGTAGGAAAAGATCCTGATACCTGGATACCTCTTTTACAAAAAGAAATGGGGTTAATATGATTAAAAAATCCCTAAAGCTTATTTTTTTATCTTGTTTAATTTTAACAGTTGCAGGTTGTGCAACACCCCCTAAAGTGAGCCAACCAAAAGGATCTTTTATACCAGTAAATTCTCAAAGCACTATTAATCAACTTAAAACTTACAATTACTATATTTATTATGCTTAATAAAAAGAAAAAAACTACAAAAGAAATCTTTCAGGATAATAAAGAATTCTTACAAAAAGACAAAGTAAATAACTCAAGTATTATAAAAAAATACTTTGAAATAAATAAAAAAGCTGAAAGCGATAGAGTTGCTGAAGCTTTTGCTAGAGAAAATATATATAAAAAAATTGCTATCTTTTGTGGCTTTATTTCCATACTCTGCGTGGGAGCTGTTATTGCTTTAACTCCTTTAAAGCAAGTAAGACCTTATGTTATTACTGTTAATCAAAATACAGGATATACAGAGCTTGTGCCCCAACTTACAGCAAAAATTACACCTAAGATTGCAACAACAAAATATTGGCTATCTCAATATATAATTCAAAGATTTAACTACAACTGGTATAACGTAGCAAATAATTATAATGCAATAAACTTAATGAGTAATAAGTCAGTTTTTGCCGCATATAGTGCTATTATGCAATCAAAGTCTGGACCTCTTTATAAGCTTGGTAAAAATACTAATTATGTTACAACAGTAAATGCTGTAACTTTACTTAATGCTCATACAGCTCAGGTTAGATATACACTTAAAAGTGTTGGCCCAACAGGCCAAGAGACTGCAGGTAATATTCCTGTTAATTATGTAGCTACATTAACATTTGAATGGCAGCCAGGAAAAATTTCAACAGTAAAGCAAAGATTAATAAACCCATTAGGCTTGACTGTAATGAGTTTTGGAACAACTCAGGAAGTGATAAATGCAAAATAAAACTCTAATTTCTTTTTGTCTTTTTTGTATATCTTTGAGCACTAGCTTTGCTAGCAATACTAATAGTATTACTCAAAAGATAACTCCCAAAACAAATATGCAGCAAGCACAACAAATAATCACAGTACCTGCAATTTTAAAAGCAAAAGGTAATATAACAAGTGTAATTTATAACCCTAATCAAGTTATTGAATTACCTATTCAAATAGGAATGAGCTGCTTAATACAACTAAATAAAAATGAAACTATTGAAGGTCTTGGGGCAGCAGCTTCAGCAGGTATAACTAAAGGCTGGGATTTAAATATTAGAAATAATAATATTTTTATTAAACCTAGCGCTTTAGGTGTTAATACAGATTTAATATTAACAACAAATCAAGGGCGAACATATGTTTTCAAGCTTATTATAAGCAAGAAAAGTTCTGTTTATTATTTAAAGTTTATCTACCCAAATGTTATAGCTAAAGAATTAGCAAGTGAACAAAATTTAAAACTTAAAAAGCTGGAAGCTGGCAAAACACTAACACCAAAGCAAATTAAAGCAGCTAAACTAAAAGATCAAGCTATTCAAAAAAAAGAGCAGAAAGCTGAATTGAATCAAGCTATTAGTTTTTCAAAAATAAAAAATAATTATGGATTTGAAAACTATAATTATTATGAAAAAGGTGATACTAGCATATCTCCAGAGGCAGTTTGGAGCAATGGTGTATTTACTTATTTTAAATTTAACAGCAGTACACCACTTCCTGTAATTTACAGCTATAATCAAGAAACAAAACAAGAAGCTTTATTAAATACAAATACAGTTAATAATATAGTAGTTGTTCATAGCATATCTTCAGCATATATGCTTAGATATGGAAAATTAGTTCTTGAAATAACTACAAATGAAAATAAAGTGAAGCCTTATTCAAATTTAGGAACAATTATTTCAGGCTATAAAAGAGTTATTCAAGCTTAATTCTAGTAATTTAGACTACCAATCTAAATTGCTAAATTTAACCAAAAATACAAAGGCAATAATATGAGTAATGATGTTAATTTTCAAGATATAAATTATATGGCTATTCCAACGCAGGAAGAAGTTAATAAAAAACTTGAAGAAATGGAATTAAAAGATGGAGAATTTTGCGTAATAAAAACTCCTAAACAAAATATCAACAAACAAGAAAGTAATAATAAAAGTAGCACGGAACAAAAAACTCTTAAAAATGATGATAATTTGAGATCTGATAATATTTTAACTACTGAAAAAGTAAAATCAAAATCAAAGGTCAAAAAACTAATTATTTTAATACCTTTTATGCTTATTTTAATTACTGCAATAATATTATTACTCCATCTCTTTGAACATAAAACAAATAATAAAACTTCAAAACAAGTAGCTATTGCTGCAGCAAGGCAATATCCCGCTGTAAATAACTCAGAAAATATCCAAACAAATGCAGCAAGCATTGCTAATATTCAAGCTAATATCGAAAAAGAGCAACAACAAATTAAAACTGTTACACCTAAAGTTATTCCAAAACTAAAATTAGTTAAACAACCTGTAAAGCCTATAATTTTAAGTAATAAAAATATAGTTTTTACAAGCCCTGTTTTGTTTAATGTTAACCCCAGTTCAACAAAATTAAATAATTCAGTAAAACCAAAAAATAATAGTTCTAGTAGTCTAGAAAGCTCAGAAAGAGAAAGTTATGCTATTCCAGGTGGATTTCCATCTTTAAAAGAAAATAGCATAAATGGTCTTGGAATAAATAAAGACTCAACTTTAACAAATGCAAGCCTGCAAAATCCAAAAATAGAGACAGCTCAAAAAAACAATAACTCTGTAACTGTATATAAAAATGAAAATATGTTGTTGATGCATGGTACAAATATACCAATTATCTTAAAAACAAGAATAGTTACAGACTATGCTGGCGTTATTCAAGCAGTTGTAGAGCAAAATATTTATGGAGCTAACGGTTTAGTAGTTTTAATACCTACAGGATCTCAAGTTTTTGGAACAATGGGAAAAATGACAAGTGACGGCATAAATAGAGTATTTATCACTTGGACTAACATAGTAACCCCTCAAGGCATAAGTATTAATATTGACTCTTTAGGAACAGGTTCTCTGGGAGCAACAGGGGCAGCTGCCTGGATTAATTATCACTGGTATAAGAGATTTGGTAACTCAATCTTATTAAGTTTCATTGAAGATGCTATGAGCACAGCAAGTACAGCTTTAAGTAATTCAACATCAAATTCTACAACAACAATAAGTACATCTAACTCAACAGGAAATTTAGATAATATGGCTCAAGATGTATTAAGTAAAGATATAAATATAGCTCCAACAGCTTACATAAATCAAGGAACTTTAATGAATATAGTCGTGGCAAGAGATATAAATTTTTCATCAGTTTACAAATTAAAACCAATACTTTAATTTATAAACTACTATTAATAAGCCTTTAAAAATACCAAATTTTAAAGGTTTTAACCAAAAAAAACAAAGGATAAAACAATGAAGAAAACAATAATAGCTGCCGCAATCTTAACTTTAGCAACAACAGCAAGTTTTGCCAGCAATATAAGTAGTAGCACAACAAATATAACTTCAAACACAACAAGTACAGTTACAGTAGAAACAATACTGCCGTCTTTATCTGATTTTGAAGCTGGAACAACATTAACAGCAGCTGATGTAAAAGAAAATATAACTGATGTAGATGATTTATTTAAAGAGCTTGCAGCAAAAGGTGATTCTATCGGAGAAATTTTGGCTATTTATAATAGTTATAGTCACAGCGGATTAAGTACTGGTAGCAATAATTACGGAATAACAATAGAAAATGCTAATTATGAGTTTGCTGATCCAGTAACGATTTCAGATAATTTAAATGAAAATAGCATAGCTTATGGCAATAATAACATAAGCTATATAAATGATACAATTATAGGAAATAATAATTCACTTCCTGTAATTGATGCAGCTGAGGGTTATGAGGATTCTTATAGATCGGGCTATAAACCCGAAAATGATATTGTACTGGGAAGTGATAATACAAATCTATTTAGTAGCAGCATAATACTAGGAAATGATAATAGTATACTTCCCTACTTGGGAGATGTTGAAAATGGAACTGATACTTATGACAATGAAACAGGTTCAGATCAAGTTTCTTTAGAATCGGATAGTACAGTTAATTATAATGATACAATTATAGGAAATAATAATAATACTGTATATAATAATAATGTAATAATAGGTGATAACAATACAGGTACTGCTGCAAACGAAGTATTGCTAGGAAATAATGTTACAACTACAGAAATTACAAACCCAACAACTTCAACTAACGTCTATTTGGGTGAAAGTTTAAGTGGTATAAGTTCTGTTGCTACAATTCATGGTGTTGCAAGTGGGTATACAACATACGAAGCAGTGAACTACGGACAGTTAAAAACTTTAATTGACGATATAACTTCAAATACTAGCGAAATTGCAAATAACAGTATAGCTCTTGAAGATGATAAAGACGCTATTTTTGGAATTCCTCAAATAACTATATCCTCAATTTCATTAACACCCACAACTACAGTATCTAGTACAACTGTAACAACTAATAATGCAACTGTAGCAACAAATGCAAGCAGTATATCTAAAATAGCTTTAAATACAGCTAATATTACAACAAATAAAATAGAAATAGCAACAAATACGAAAAGTATACAAACAAATACAGCAAGTATTGCAACTAATAGCTCCAATATAGCTTCAAATACTGCAAGAATAACAACTAATACAACTAATATCGCTAATAATACAGCAAGTATAACAACTAATACAAAAAGAATACAAAGCAATACAGCAACTATTTCTTACAACTCAAAAAGAATAGATAACTTATATAAATATGAATCAATAAATAACTCTAATTTAAAAGGTCAAATTGCGATGGTAACAGCGGAAACTGCTATAGCTTACCCTGCTTACAACTACCAAAAAAATAAAAAAGTGCAATTAACTGGAGGTGTTGGATACGGAGAAAATCAAGGTGAAAGTGCTATAGCATTAGGGCTTCAATTAGAAGCTAAAAATTGGAATGTAAAAGTATTTACAGGTATAAATACAGCAAATAACTCTTTCCAAGAAAATGTCGGTGTCGGAGCTGGCTGGAGATTTTAATTAACATATATCATTTTGTATAAAATTAGCTAAAATATACTAAAATTACTTAAAATATAGTAAATTTAACTAAAATATATTGTTTTTTATCAATTTTCTTATATACTAAGAGTGTAGACATTTCATTTTTATTTCATGTTTACACTTTGTTTTTGTATAGCACGCCAGTGCTGTTTAAAGATTAAAGCTTGTATCAAAATTATGGTTAAGATTTCTACAAGCACTTAAAAGTTGAGGGTGGTGCCTCAGATATCAGATTTTTAAGTAAAGTTTAATCTTTGTAACACTTCAAACCTACTAGTAACTTGAAGTGTTACGCCATATTTTTTTATAATACTCTTATTTAAATTTAAGTTAATCTACTTTTCTTTTCTTTTCTTTTCTTTAATATTATATTTATATTATATTTTTTAATTTTTTAGATCTTTATAAAATCTAACTAAGTTTTTCCTTTGTCTTTTTAGGCTAATACTGTTTTATTTTGATTTTAAGATGTTTAAAACCTTTATTTAATAAATTATACTACTAAATATAATAAGTACTCTTATTTAGCTTTAAATTAACTTAAATTAATAATTTATAAAATACTAAAATAATTTATTTCATTATTAAATTTTTTAGAATAATTTAAATTTTCTTATTATGATGTTTATATTTAAGAAGTAATTTTTACATATACATT
>JAWXTV010000015.1:0-9267 GCA_044433245.1 Psittacicella sp.
AAAAATCTTTTTTATTCAGGATTGATTCAAGATAGTGATATTGTTTTTCTTACTCATAATATTAACTCAATACAAGATAATATTGTAATACTTGCTAAAAATCATTTAGAAGCAAAAAAATATTATATAAGTTTTAAATCTTTAGTATCTAAAGATGTAATTTATCTTGAAAATATTGGTATTTTACCTTATGAAAGTTTTTCTGCAAATAGAAATACAGCAACTAGAAGAGTTGAAGCTTTATATGATATTCAAGACAGTAATCAATTAATTATTATCTCAATAGAAGATTTGTTTCAAAAATTTCCTCCAAAAGATTATATAAAATCTTGCAATATCTCTCTTGCAACAGGAAATAAAATTGATATTACAAACTTGTCACAAAGTCTTGTTAGTTATGGCTATGAAAAAGTTACCAAAGTGAAAACAGAAGGTGAGTTTAGTATTAAAGGAAGTGTTTTAGATATCTTTCTTTTGAATTCAAAGATTCCTTATAGAGTAGATATATTTGATGATATCATTGAAAATATTTACTCATTTGATATTTTTACAAATAAAAATATAGATAAGTTAGACAGAGTTAAAATATTTTCTCCTTTTAACCCGGCTACTCAAAAAGAAAATAAAGATCTTTTTGTAAAGAATTTTAAGGATAAATTTCAAGTAAGAAAGGAAAGTGATTTTATACTTAATAAGATTGATAAAATAGGGTCATCTATTAATATAGATAATTATCTACCTTTATTTTTTGAGGAAAATTATTTACAAAGTATATTTTCATATCTTAATGAAGATTCTATTTTTGTTATTAATTTTGAATTAAATGAAGCTTTAAAATTTTATTTTGATGTTATAAATCAAAGATTTAACTCTAATTTAGATCCTCTTACCCCTGCTGTAGAACCAAAAGAGCTTTATTTTGGAACTAATTATATTGAAAATACTATAGCCAAATATAGAAAAGTTTTTATAAATCAGATAAGTGCTAAAAGTATTGAGCTAGAATATAAAAATTTACCTTCTTTAAATTCTTTAAATAAACCTAAATATGACATTAAGACTCTAAAAGAGTTTTTAAATTTTTTTAAAGGTAAAGTTGTATTTATTGTAAATTCTTTAGGAAGGCTTTCTATTTTGGAAGAAAGTTTAGCTAGCTTAAACTTAAATATCTTTAAACTTGACTCAATAGAATCTATAAAAAATCCATATAATATATTTATAGCTAATTTTACAAATGGTTTTATAGATAAAAATATAGCTTATATTACAGAATTTGATCTTTTAGGTGAGCTTGCTCAGAAGGTATTAAAGTCTAAAACGGGTATAAATAAAGGAGCTGAAATACATTCTTTTTATGATTTAACTGAAGGGGACTTAGTAATTCATGAAGATTATGGGGTGGGTAGATTTTTAAATATTGAAACTATTGATTCTAATTCGGAGTTTATAGTTCTTGAATATGCTCAAGGAAATAAACTCTACATTCCATTTTTATCTATAAATTCTATTAGTAAATATAAAGATGGTCTTGATTCATCCTCTATAAAATTAAATTTTTTAGGTAAAGGTTCTTGGGATAAAAATAAAAAAGCTTCATTTAAAAAGATATATGATACAGCAGTTGAAATAATAGAGCTTTCAGCTAAAAGGGAGCTTATTAAAGGTTTTGAATTTAAACTTCTAAAAGATGAATATAAGAAGTTTGTAGATAGTTTTTTATATGAAGAAACTTTTGACCAAAAAAATGCTATAGATGATGTTTTAGCTGACATGCAAAGCTCTAAGATTATGGATAGACTTTTATGTGGTGATGTGGGTTTTGGTAAAACTGAGGTTGCTTTAAGAGCTTCTTTTTTAGCTGTTAAAAATAATAAGCAGGTTGTAATTTTAGCTCCAACT
Organism: Psittacicella sp.; assembly: GCA_044433245.1. Taxonomy (GTDB): domain Bacteria; phylum Pseudomonadota; class Gammaproteobacteria; order Enterobacterales; family JAWXTV01; genus JAWXTV01. The sequence goes on from JAWXTV010000015.1 coordinate 1,900, forward strand.
ACTTTGCTTGCTCAACAGCACTATGAGGTATTTTCAGAAAGATTTTCTTCTTTTGGAATAAAAGTTTCTATTCTTTCAAGGTTTCAAACTCCTAAAGAGCAAAGAAATACGCTAGACTCTATAGAGTCAGGTGAGCTTAATATTTTAATAGCTACACATAAAGTTTTATCAAGTAATATTAATTTCTTTGACTTAGGTCTTTTGATTGTAGATGAAGAGCATAGATTTGGGGTTAGACAAAAGGAAAAAATTAAATTACTTGCTCCAAATGTAGATGTTTTATATATGACAGCCACCCCAATTCCTAGAACTTTAAATATAGCTCTTTCTGGTATAAAAGATATTTCAATGATTTATACTCCTCCTAGTAATAGACTTTCTATAAAAACTATAGTTCATGAGTATTCTCAAGATTTATTAAAAGAAGCGGTATTAAGAGAACTTGGAAGAGGTGGTCAAGTATACTATCTTCATAATGATGTAAAAACCATTAATACTTGTGCTAGACGAGTAAGAGAAGTCTTTCCGGAAGCAAGAGTTATAATAGCTCATGGTCAAATGAGTTCTAATGATCTTGAAATTATTATGCGAGATTTTTATTATCATAAATATGATATTTTAATATGTTCAACTATTATTGAAACTGGAATAGATATTCCAAATACTAATACTATTATAATAGATAGGGCAGATAAATTAGGTCTTGCTCAGATGCATCAAATAAGAGGAAGAGTTGGCAGATCAAGACTTCAGGGTTACGCTTATCTTTTTATTCCAACTAAAGATTTAATAACTTCTAAGGCTAAAAAAAGACTTAATATATTTAGCTCTATTGATAGTTTAGGAGCTGGATATAGTTTATCAGCTTATGATCTTGAGTTTAGAGGGTCTGGAAGTATATTTGGTGATGAACAAAGTGGTCAAATAGATACTCTTGGAGCATCTATGTATACAGAAGTTCTAAATAAAGCAATAGAGTCTTTAAAGGTTAATTCTTCTGTAAGTTTTGATGATATTTTCTCAAAAGATTTAGAACTTAAAACGGATCTTAATTTATATATACCAAGTGATTATATTTATGATATTAATATACGCTTGAATTATTATAAGAAAATCACTAAAGCTGAATCTATTAGTGATTTATTTTCTATAAAAAGTGAATTGATAGATAATTATGGATATTTTGATGAACCTTTATTGAATTTATTTTTCTTTGTTAAGTTAAAAATTAATTTAAAACCTTTTAAAATTACTCAAATCATTTTAAACTCAAAAGGTGGTTCTATAGAATTTAGTAAAAATGCGAATCTAGATCCTCAAAATTTTATTACTAAAATTATGGAAAATTCAGAAATATATTCTTTTAAATCAGAGAACATTTTTGCCTTCAAATTAAATTTAGCTCAAAATGAGAAAGTTTCCTTTTTTGAAAGGTTGTGTATGGATTTATTTAATCTCAAATAGGAGTTAATTATGATACTAGATATTACAAATGAGCTTAAAGAGGCTTCCAATCTTTTAGTTCAAATAATGGAAGATAAGGTATTTTTAAAAAGTGTAGAACAAGCAGCTATAGCTATTGTTGAATCTTTTAAAAATGGAGGTAAAGTACTTTCATGTGGTAATGGTGGATCTCATTGTGATGCTATGCATTTTGCAGAGGAGCTAACAGGAAGATATAGAGATGAGAGAAAGTCTTTTCCAGCAATCTCTATTAGTGACTCAAGTCATATAACTTGCGTTGGTAATGATTATGGATATGATCATATCTTTTCAAGATTTATAGAAGGAGTTGGCTTTAAAGGAGATGTTTTATTTTGTTTATCAACTTCAGGTAACTCTCAAAATGTTATTGAGGCTTTAAAAACTGCAAAAGCTAAAGGAATGAAAACTATAGCTTTAACTGGTAAAGATGGTGGCAAGATAAAAGATTTATGTGATATTGAAGTTCGAGTAAATCACTTTAGGTATGCAGATAGGATACAAGAAATTCATATTAAAGTTATCCATATTTTAATTATGCTTATTGAAAAAGCTATGGAAAGAGTCTAAAGCTTAAAATTTAAAAACCCTTAAAAGATTTACTTCTAAGGGTTTTTTAGTTATAAGAATAAATGTAAAATTTATTCACCTTCTCTTACATAGTTAATTGTATATTTAGGTATTTCTATTGTTAAGTCTTCATCAGCCACAATAGCTTGACAGCTTAATCTGCTATCTATTTCAAGACCCCATGCTTTATCTAACATATCATCTTCTCTTTCTGTTGCTTCATTTAAAGAGTCAATGCCTTTTCTAACAACTACATGGCAAGTAGTACAAGCGCAAGATTTTTCGCAAGCATGATCTATATCAACACCGTGTTCAGCTGCAGCATCAAGAATGCTTATTCCTGGTTGCACTTCAAATTCTTTTCCTTCAGGACAAAGTACAGGATGAGGTAAAACTTTAATTTTAGGCATAATTTTCCTTTTATAATATATCTACTGATTTTCCTGATAAAGCTTTTTGGATAGATTTATCCATTCTTTTTGAGGCAAAATCATTAGATGCAATTTCTAATTGTTTTGTATATTGTTTAATATCTAAAATATCATCTTTATTTATAACTTGAATTAAGTTTTCTATAGCTTTAATTATTACTTCTTGTTCTTTTTGAGATAGAAGAGAGGAGTCTTCTTCTAATGCTGAGTAAACACTAGCAATTAATGCTTCAGCTGAAATTTTAATCTCTATTAATTCACGTTTTTTATAATCATCTTGAGCATTCTCTGAGGAAGATTGAATTATATTTAAAATTTCATCTTCTGTAAGTCCATAAGATGGCTTAACCTGAATACTTGCTTGTTTACCAGTTGACTTTTCCATGGCTGAGACGCTAAGAAGTCCATCTGCATCTATTTGGAAAGTAACTAAAATATGAGCAGCTCCAGCTACCATAGGAGGTATATTTTTTAGAGTAAATTTAGCAAGAGATCTACAATCATCAACAAGCTCTCTTTCGCCTTGAACTATATGAATAGTCATAGCTGTTTGACCATCTTTAAAAGTTGTAAATTCTTGAGCTCTAGCTGTTGGAATAGTACTATTTCTTGGGATAATTTTTTCAACTAGTCCACCCATAGTTTCAATTCCTAGAGATAATGGGTTTACATCTAGAAGTAATAATTGATCATCAGATGAATTCCCAATTAAAATATCAGCTTGTTTACCAGCTCCTAAAGCTACAACTTTATCTGGATCTAGATTTGTTAAAGGAGTTTTTTTGAAGAATTTTTCAACTTGTTCTCTTACTAAAAGAGTTCTTGTAGATCCGCCAACTAATACAACTTCTGTAATATCTTCAATATCTAAAGAGGCGTCTTTAACTGCATTTTTACAAGCTCTTAAAGTCTTCTTAACATAAGATAAAATTAAAGAGTCAAATATCTCTCTAGTTAAGTTAAGGCTATATTCTTTATAACTTAGAGTAGTTTGAGTTTCAAGACTTAAAGATTCTTTTGCTTTTTTAGAAAGTTTTGTAAGTTCATAGATATCAGCTTTGGTTAAGTTTTCTAAAGAATTTTCTGAAATAAAGTAATCTCTAATAGCTGAATCAAAATCATCTCCACCTAGAGATGAGTTTCCACCTGTTGATAGAACTGTAAATACATCTTTTTCAAGCTTTAATATAGATATATCAAAAGTGCCACCACCTAAGTCATATACAGCTATAATTCCTTCATGTTTAGCTTCTAGACCATAAGCAATAGCAGCAGAAGTTGGTTCATTTAGAAGTCTTAAAACATTAATACCTGCAAGTTTTGCTGCATTTTTTGTACTTTGTCTTTGCATATCATCAAAATATGCAGGAACTGTAATTACAGCTCCATCAATTTTATTAGTGCCTAGTCTTTTTTTAGCGAGACTATATAGATGTTTTAAGATTTCAGAAGATATTTCCTCAGCTGTTTTAAGGCCTTGGTTAGTCTTAACATAAGGGGTATTTTCACTATCTTTTTTCAATAAATTTAGATGGGTAGTTTTTATTTCATCAATATTTTTACCCATAAGTCTTTTTATTGAAGAGATATTTTCTTCAGGTTTTTTAGTATTTTCTTTTAAAGCGTTATCACCTACAAAAATATCATTTTCAGCATAATATACAATAGAGGGTATAAGAGCTGAGTCATGCTCACTTAATAAAACTTCAGTTACACTATTTCTAACTACAGAAATTAATGAATTAGTAGTTCCAAGATCTATTCCTATAGCTATCTTTTTACTGTGAGGATCTAAAACTGTTTGTCCAGGTTCTATTATATTAAGTAATGCCACAAATGCCTCTTTAATTAATCTAGCTTATCAATAGCTATTTGAATTTCTTTGGTTAGTTTTTGAATAAATTGAAGTTTATCAACATAGCTTTTAGCTTCTTCAAAATTATTTACTTTAAAAGATTCCTCTAAAAGATTTGTGTTAGTAATAAAATCTTTTTCAGACTCTTCTTCAAATTCTTCCAATTTATCTAGATCATCTAATATACTATCTAAATATTCTCGTTTTTCCATTTGGCTCATTAAAAATTCCATATCAGAATTTGATTGAACTTCTAACTCACCTTTATTTAATTCTATAATAGATATAGCCCTTCTAATTGGATCTAAAAGAATTTTATAAGATTGATTTATATCTGTTGCTTTATTTAGAGCTATGGTTTTTTGAGCAACATCAGAATTAATAAAGTTATCTGGGTGATAGAGCTTTTGAAGCTCTATAAATTTTTTAGATAAATACTCTTTATCAATTTTAAAATTAACTGGTATTTCAAATATTTCAAATGGATTTAACATATCTTTTACCCTTATTATTTTTTATACATGGAAACTTTCACCACAACCACATTCACTTGATACATTTGGGTTGTTAAATTGAAAACCTTCATTTAGACCTTCTTTTACAAAATCTAGAGATAAGCCATCTAAATAAATATAGCTTTTTTTATCTACTATTAGTTTTACTCCATTAGAATCAAAGGAGATATCATCAACATTTAGGTTATCAACAAATTCTATAAGATAAGATAATCCAGAGCACCCTGATGTTTTTACTCCAAGACGTATCCCTAGTCCTTTTCCTCTGTTAGCTAAAAATTCTTTAGTTTTGATAGCGGCTCTTTCTGTAACTGTTATCATTTAGGTGCTCCTTTTTAAAATATTAAATTTTTTAAATAATTTCTTTGTAAGAATTATTTATCATTTTTGCTTTTATAATCTTTAATAGCTGCTTTAATAGCGTCTTCAGCTAAGATTGAGCAGTGGATTTTTACTGGAGGTAGTTCTAATTCTTCAGCAATTGTGCTGTTTTTAATAGCACCAGCTTCTTCTAGAGTTCTTCCTTTTACCCATTCTGTAATTAAAGAGCTAGATGCTATAGCAGATCCACATCCATAAGTTTTAAATTTAGCATCTTCAATAACTCCATTTTCTGGATTTACTTTAATTTGAAGTTGCATAACATCTCCACAAGCTGGAGCTCCAACCATTCCACTTCCTACATCTTTATCTTTTTTATCAAAAGAACCAACGTTTCTTGGGTTTTCGTAATGATCTAATACTTTTTTACTATATGCCATAATATTTTTCCAATTTTTTATTTATTTTTAATTACTTTTACTCTATTAATGTTCAGACCATTGAATAGTACTTAAGTCTATACCTTCTTTAAAGAAATCCCATAAAGGAGATAAAGCTCTTAATTTTTCAACAGCTTCTGTTACAATTTTAATTGTATAGTCAATTTCTTCTTCAGTTGTATATCTTCCAATTGAGAATCTAATAGAGCTATGAGCAAGCTCATCGTCCATACCTAAAGATTTAAGAACATATGAAGGCTCTAAACTAGCTGATGTACAAGCTGATCCTGAAGATACTGCTATATCTGATAATGCCATCATTAAAGATTCACCTTCAACATAATTAAAGCTAATGTTTAAGTTGAAATCAGCTCTGTGTTCCATTGAACCATTAATGTGAGTTTCCTCAATTTTAGAAAGTCCAGCTAGAAGTCTATCTCTTAAAGATTTAATTTTTGCCATCTCTTGAGGCATTTCTTCTTTACAGATTCTATAAGCTTCACCCATTCCAACAATTTGGTGAGTAGGAAGAGTACCAGATCTCATACCTCTTTCATGCCCGCCGCCATGGATAATAGCTTCAAGTCTTACTCTTGGTTTTCTTCTAATATATAATCCACCAATACCTTTAGGTCCATATAGTTTATGAGAACTAAATGACATTAAATCAACTTTAGTTTCAGAAACATTAAATGGAATTTTACCAATACCTTGAGTAGCATCAGTATGGAAAATAGCTCCATGCTCTTTTGTAATTTCTGCCATAGCTTTAATATCTTGGATAACACCAATTTCATTATTTACAAGCATAATAGAAACTAAAATAGTATCTTCTCTAAAAGCATTTTTAAAAGTTTCAAGATCAATTAATCCATCTTCATTGGGAGTAATATAAGTTACTTCAAAACCTTCTTTTTCAAGTTCACGACATGGATCTAAAATAGCTTTATGTTCTGTTTTAGACGTAATTATGTGTTTACCTTTAGTTTTGTAGAATCTTGCAGCACCTTTAACAGCTAAGTTATCTGATTCTGTAGCTCCAGATGTAAATACGATTTCTCGAGAATCAGCGCCAATTAAATCAGCAACTTGATTACGAGCTATATCTACAGCTTCTTCAGCTTTCCAACCAAATTGATGCGATCTAGAAGCAGGATTTCCAAATACTCCATCAATTGTCATGTATTGATACATTTTTTTTGCAACTCTTTCATCTACAGGACATGTAGCTGAATAATCTAAATAAATAGGTAAGTTCATTATTTTTCCAAAGTTTAATTAAATAATTCTTAGTGAGTTATTTTTTAATAACTCATTTCTTGCGTTGTGATTTTGTGTTAGCAAATCTTTTAAAGTGATTTTAGATAAATAATCATGAATATGATTATCTAAATCAGTCCATAAATCATGTGTCAAACAATGGCTTGTGCAATTGCAACCATTATTATCATCACAACCTTTCGAGGTAATTTTTTCATGGACAGCATTAATAATCATTTCAATTGTAATTTGATCGATTCTTTTATTAAGAAGATATCCGCCTTTAGCTCCTCTTGTACTTTTTACAAGTTCAGCTCTTCTGAGCTGTAAAAATATTTGTTCTAGGTAAGCTAAAGATATATGCTGTGTTTTTGCTATATAAGTTAAAGTAACAGGAGTTAAGTGTTGATCTATTGTTAGAGCAAGCTCAAGTATTGCTGTAACTGCGTATCTTCCTTTTGTTGTTAATTTCATTTTGTAGGCTTTACCTTGCT
>JAWXTV010000016.1:0-9001 GCA_044433245.1 Psittacicella sp.
ATATATTAATTTCATTTATAAAATATTATTCGAATAATATTTGAGTCAAAATTTATGTAAATTTTGATATAACAGAACAAGTGGAGTATTATATGTACGCAGTTGTAAAAAGCGGCGGTAAACAGTATAAAGTAGCTGTTGGGCAAACTTTTAAATTAGAAAAAATTGAAAGCTCAATTGGCGATCAAATTATATTAGATGAAGTTTTATTAGTGTCTACAGATGAAGGCATTAAATTAGGTGACTCTCTAAAGACTGCTAAAGTTCATGCTGAAGTTGTAGCTCATGGACGTAATGATAAAATTAAAATTATTAAATTCCGTAGAAGAAAACATAGTCGTAAACAACAAGGCCATCGCCAATGGTTTACACAAGTTAAAATTTCTAACATCGAAATTTAATTTTTAAACTAATAAAAGGAAAAATCAATGGCACATAAGAAAGCTGGTGGTTCAACTCGTAATGGACGTGACTCAGAGAGTAAACGTCTTGGAGTTAAAAGATTTGATGGACAAGTAGTAAACTCAGGAAGTATCATTATACGTCAAAGAGGAACAAAATTCCATCCTGGTGAAAACATGGGTATCGGTAGAGATCATACTTTATTTGCAACAGCAAACGGTGTTGTTAAATTTGAAGTTAAAGGCCCTAAAAATCGTCGTTTTGTAAGCATTATCGCTTCTGATTCAAACGAAGTTATACAATAATGAGATAACCCCTTTTAATTAAGGGGTTATTTTTCAATTCTTTAATAATCTTTTCTATATTATATATAATTTTTGTATCTTCCCCTCAAAGCTCTTGAAATTCTAAAATATTAAAAACTTAATAGATACAAAATTATTATCTATATTACAAACTCAAGGTTCTAAAATGAAATTTATAGATGAATCCATAATTCAAGTAAAAGCAGGTGATGGTGGAAGTGGCTGCATTAGCTTTCGTCGAGAAAAATATGTTCCTAAAGGTGGTCCAGATGGCGGCGATGGTGGCGACGGTGGAAATGTATACCTTCAAGCTGATGAAAATTTAAATACATTACTTAACTTTAGATACCAAAAGAAATTTTTAGCTGAAAATGGTAAAACTGGCCAAGGATCTGATTGTAGAGGAAAAAAAGGTCAAGATCTTTATGTTAAAATTCCTGTAGGAACTCAAATTAAAGACTCTGATACTGGCGAGTTTATAGCTGATCTTACAAAACATGGTGAAATTATACTTATTGCCCAAGGTGGATTTCACGGTCTTGGAAACGCAAGATTTAAATCATCAATTAACCAAGCTCCAAGAAAGAAAACAGATGGTAGCCCTGGTGAAATGCGCAACTTAAAACTTGAATTAATGCTTCTTGCTGATGTTGGAATGCTTGGACTTCCTAACGCTGGAAAATCAACTTTTATAAGCTCTATTTCAGCTGCTCAACCTAAAATAGCAAATTACCCTTTTACCACTCTTTCTCCAATGTTGGGAGTTGTTAAAATTGATCAATTAAATAGTTTTGTTGCCGCTGATATTCCAGGACTAATAGAGGGAGCTTCTGATGGTTTAGGTCTTGGTATACAATTTTTAAAACATCTATCTAGATGTAAAATGCTTCTTCATATAGTAGACATAAACCCTGAAGATCAATCAGATCCATATGAAAATATCATTAAAATAGAAAAAGAACTACTTCAATATAATGATAAATTTCAAAAATTACCTATATGGATAGCATTAAACAAAACAGACACTTTGCTAGAAGATGAAATTGAAGAGATTATAAACTCTTTAAAAGAAAAAATGCCAACTAGAAAAATATATACTATCTCAGCTTTAGACAAACAAAATATTAAACAATTAACTTTTGATATATTTAATGAACTTCAGAATTTGCATTTCCATTTACTTGATGATGAAACTTCGTTAAATAATATTGAACAACATAATTTATTTAAAGATTTAGATTGAGGGTAAAATATGCTTCATACATTTATCATAGCTGTAATGGCCTTTTTTGCAATAACAAATCCTGTTGTAAATTTATCTGTTTTTTTAGCTATTACATCTGAATACGATAATAAAACTACAAAACAAATTGCTTTTAGAGCTTGCGCTATAGCGTTTGTTATATTAGCTATATTTTCAGTTTTTGGGCATTACATCTTTATGTTATTTGGTATTAGCTTATATGCCTTAAGTATTGCTGGTGGAATTATTATAGGTATAATCGGCTTTAAAATGCTTCAAGGAAGTCCATCTCATATACAACACCCTGTAAAAAGCAATATGGATCCTGAAACTTTAAAAAAAGCTGGTTTAAATCTTGCTATAACCCCTCTTGCAACTCCTATGATAGCAGGGCCTGGAGCGATAGCTACAACTATGACTTTAGCATCTCATGGAGATTACTCAATAGGAACTACTATTGCGGGATTTTCTTTAATAATAGGAATTACTTATATTCTATATATTTATGGTAAAAATCTAATTAAACATCTAGGTGATGCTGCTCTTACAATAATAACTAGAATGATGGGGCTTATTTTAGCTGTTATAGGTGTACAAATGGTTATATCTGGAATTGATATAGCTTTTCCAATACTTCATATGACTCATTAAAAAAATAAAAGACCTAAAACTAAAAACTTAGGTCTTTTTAGTTTATATTATAAAACATACTTAGCAAGTTTAATAAGCTGAAGTCTTGTAAACTTTTTAATAACCTTTTTAACCGCCTTAGGATATGAGCCAAAAGAATCTATTTCTTTATAAGAAGATACTCTTCTAGTATTAACCTTTATTCCCAAAAGCTCATCTTCAACTTTCTTTTTAAACTCTAAATCACTAAAATTAAATAAAAGTCCATTTTCAGCATCTAATCTATATGACCTTGGGTTTAAATTATTTCCACTAAGAATCATATATTGATCATCTACCCATAATCCTTTAGCATGAAAAGAATTTCTTGAGTCTTCCCATATATTTAAAACTAAAGAATTGTTTTTTAAATATTTCTCAAATTTCTTAGCGAACTTTTTAAGATTCATTTCATAAACATAAGGAATAATACCTGATGTTGAAAAATGATTTTCATCTAAAATAAAGAAATCATTAGCTTTTTTATCACCTACTATAATTTCTACTTTAACTCCTTTTATAAGAAGACTTTCAAGATCTTTTTTTAAAATGTTAGGAAAATTAAAATATGGGGTTGAAATTATAACTTTTTCTTTTGCTTTAAATAAAAGCTCATGAATACAATGTGAGAAATTATTCTTTCTGCCAATACCAAATAAAGGTTTTATTCTTACAGATGATACATCCTCAAAAGAATTGTTCTTATTTTCCTCTATATATGAAGCATTTTTTAAACTATATCTATATTTTCTCATTTGAGATTTAGTAGCTTCAGCAAAACTTTTATTAATTTGATATGAACTATTAGAATAATTTATAAAAAATTTATCAATAAAATTTACAAAAATTTCAACTAGAGGTAAATCTTTTATTAAAAAATATCTATCCAATCTATAATTTTCAAATTTTTGAAAATAAATATTATTAATACTAGCTCCTGAATAAAGGAGATTATTATCAATAACTATTCCTTTTATGTGGAGAACTCCAAAAATTTCTCGAGTGTTCACAGGTATACTAAATATATTAATATTAGAGTATTGAGATATAATATCTTTATACCAGTTAAAATCAGTGGTACTAGAAGTTTCTCCATATCTTCCTCTTCTAGATCTATGATAATCAATAAAAATATTTATTTTAATATCTTTATTTATACTAGATTTTTCAATTAAAGCATCTAGCAACTCTCTTCCAGTTTCATCATTTTCCCAATATAAAGCTGTAATATAAATCCTTTCCTTAGCCTCTTTAATTAACTTAAAAAAAGTTGTTCTAAAATCTACTGGGGAGTTTAAAGAAGTTATATTTAAACTATCAATATTTAACCAACTACTATTAATATATGATTTCATAAAAATTTATTATTTAATTTCCATAGTATTTATTAAATTTAATTCAGAAATATCAAGAGGAACTATACATCTTTTGATTGGGCAAACTTTCTGACACATAGGTTTTTCATAGAACCCCTCACATTCATTACATAAATTTGGGTCTATTATATATATTCCATCATCATCTATACTTATCGCATCATTAGGACATTCTGGCAAACACATGTCACAAGATGTACAACTTTCCGTAATTTTTAAAGCCATTTTATTATTTTTTCGTTCAATATATTTTTTATTAAATATAACATAAAAACCCTTATAAGGCATTAATTTTAATAATCACAAAAATAGATTATACTAAAGATAAATTTTCAAGTTTTATATCAATTTATAATCAACCTTAAGGAAAAACTATGGGTAATATTATTAGAATGCAAGATTTAGATCTAAATAACAAACGTGTACTAATTCGCTCTGATTTAAATGTTCCTGTCAAAAATTCTAAAGTACAATCTGATGCTAGAATTTTAGCTTCAGCCCCTACTATTAAGTATGCTTTAGAGCATGGCGCTAAAGTAATGGTAACCTCTCACCTAGGAAGACCTACTGAAGGGGAATATAATGAAGAATTTTCACTAAAACCTGTAGTTGAATATTTCAATGAAAAATTAGGTATTAAAGCAAGACTTGCAACTGACTACTTAGATGGAGTTGAATTTAATGATGATTCTTTAGTTGTTTTAGAAAATGTTAGATTTAATAAAGGCGAGAAGAAAAATGATGCTGAACTAGCTAAAAAATATGCTAACTTATGTGATATTTTTATAATGGATGCTTTTGGTACAGCTCATAGAGCTCAAGCATCTACTTATGGGGTTGCGGAATTTGCTCCTATAGCATGCTCTGGCCCTTTATTATCAAATGAATTAGATGCTTTAGCTAAAGCAATGGAAAAACCAGAACGCCCTATGGTTGCTATAGTTGCCGGTTCTAAAGTGTCTACAAAATTAACTGTTCTTGAATCTCTATCTAAAATAGCAGATCATATTATAGTTGGTGGCGGTATTGCAAATACATTTATTAAATCTCAAAATCATAACATAGGAACTTCTTTGGTTGAAAATGATTTAATACCTGAAGCTCAAAAAATATCAACAATGTGTGATATCCCAAAAGTTGTAGATGTAAGAATTGCTAAAAAATTTGATGAAAATGAAGAAGCTGTAATTAAATCAATAGAAAATATAGCTAATGATGATATGATCTTAGATATTGGACCTAAAACAGCTGAAAACTTTGCTGAAATTATTAAAAATGCAAAAACTATTTTATGGAATGGTCCTGTTGGAGTTTTTGAATTTAAAAACTTCAGAGATGGAACTGAAGTTATAGCAAATGCCATAGCTCAAAGCTCTGGTTTCTCAATAGCTGGTGGTGGTGATACTTTAGCCGCTATTGATTTATTTAAAATTAAAGATCAAATATCTTATATATCAACTGGTGGTGGAGCTTTCCTTGAATTTGTTGAGGGTAAAAAATTACCTGCTGTTGAAATATTAGAAAAAAGAGGAAATTAATATTTTTCTCTAAAGCTAACTTAGCTGCATAAGAAAAAGGTCTTAAAATTTTTTAAGACCTTTTTAATATATAGCTAGAACTTACTTTTTACCAATAATTTTCTGATGAAATATTTCCAGGTTTTTTACGCAAATTCTTAGTTAAACCAAGCTCCATTAATACTTCTTTAGTTTCTTCAACCATCTGAGGATTTCCACAAATCATTACTTGAGAATTCTCTTGTGAAAAATCTATACCTGTAGAAGACTCCAAATCACCACCTCTTATAGCATCAGTGATTCTTAATGGAAGAGCATATGAAACATCTTCTCTGGTTACACAAGGTTGATAAATAAATTGATCAGGGTGTTTTTCTTGAATATTTTTAATCATTTCTTGGTAACTTAAATCTTTTTCATATCTAACACCATGAACAAATATAACTTTAGAATACATTTCCCAAACTTTATCTTCATTCATAATAGAAAAATAAGGTCCAAGACCAGTTCCTGTAGCTAACATCCATAAGTCTTCGCTGGGATGAACTTCATCCAAAGTAAAATAACCATTTGGTTCTTTACTAACAAGAAGCTTATCTCCTGGCTTCATAGCATGAAGTTTTGGAGATAATAAGCCTTCTGAGATTAAAGTTACATATACTTCAATATACTTATCACTTGGAGAATTTACAAAAGAATATGCTCTTTGAACCCTTTCTCCATTAATATCTAAAGCTAATTTTGTAAATTGTCCAGCAGTAAAGTCATCAAAATCAGCATCTATTTTTAAACTAAACAAAGTATCATGCCACTGATAATTTTCTACAACAGTTCCTTCGATCCAAGTTGCCATATTACCTCTTACTTTTGCTCTATAGCTGCATTAATAATTTTTGCAAAATCCTGAGCTTTTAATGAAGCTCCACCAACTAAAGCTCCATCAATATCTTCACAAGCAAAAATTTCTAAAGCATTAGCGCCATTTACAGATCCACCATAAAGGATGGTTACTTTTTTAGCAATATCAGCATTATAAGAAGCAACATGAGATCTAATGAAAGCATGAATTTCTTGAGCTTGTTCTGGAGTTGCTGACTTACCTGTTCCTATAGCCCAAATTGGCTCATAAGCTATAACAGCATTTTCAAAAGCCTCAATTCCAGCATAATTAATAACAGCATCAATTTGAGATTTACAAACATCTTTTGCTTTTCCTGATTCATTTTCTTCTAAAGTTTCGCCAATACATAAAACAGGAACTAAATTATTATCTTTTAATACTTTAAATTTTTTAGCAATAAATTCATTAGATTCTTTATGAAAAGCTCTTCTTTCTGAATGACCAATAATTACATAATTGACATCAAATTCTTTTAACATAGTAGCTGAAATATCGCCAGTATGAGCTCCAGATAAATCTAAATCTACATTTTGAGCACCAATTTGAATAAAGCTACCTTCAGATAGTTTTTGAGCTTTAGCTAAATACATTAAAGGCGGCGCTATTGATACTTTTACATTTTTATTATCAGAAATAGCCGATTTAAGTTCAGAAAAAACTGTATTAACCATTTCTTTATTGCCATTTAATTTCCAATTTCCCATTACTAAATAACTCATATCATTCTCCTTTAATTATTAAATGGATTTACATAAGGTAAAATATTTGCATCTTCCATTTGAGTTATATTTGATAAGTCAGTACCAAAATCTGTTAAAGTAAAACTCACTCCAAACCCATTGCTATAGGTTGGAGTTTTTGTTGAGGTATCATAATCACTTAGATATCTGCTATAACCAACATCTATTGACCAACATAAACCACCATAAGATACACCAACATACTCTTCTTCTAAAATATTTAAAGATAGGTTTCTATAATAAGCTCCTCTAATGCCCCAATTTTTATCTATTTGATAACTAACTGAGATCCCTGCTTGATTTATATCGCCCTCAATATCATATCCATCCGGATCATCACTATCAAGAATTGTAGTATATTTGTTAATCATATCATTTGACATATATCTGTATGATAATCCAAGCGATAATTTATTATTATATTGATAATCTAACATAGTACTACTTTCAGCTGCTGAACTTGCACTATTATCAAAATCAAAACTACTTTCTAGATGAAGATTTGGAAGTATATTTAAAGTTCCCCCTACAACAGCCATCGATGGCATATCTTCATTAGTTGAGCTAGAAGTTGTTTTAGGGTCTTTAAAATAAATCAACTCACCTGCTACTAAAGTTAATTTTTTAATTCCATCATTATTATAAAAATCAGTTGAGAAACCAGCTGATAGCTGATTTGCAGAAGCAATTCTATCATAACCACTAAAAGCTCTATCACCAAATAAAGTATTGTATCCACTTTGAATTAAGGATGTATCATACACTCCAATACCAGATTGATCTCTATATGACTTATATAAGTATTGAATTCTTGGAGTTATAGTTTCTGTATAACCTAAAATTTTATAATTATTTTTAATTTTTGTATCAAAATTAATTCTTAATTCTGGGATTACCCTAGTTTCCGAGCTAGCAACATCATAAGTTTCCTCTCCAGACATGGTTTGCTCATAACTTGTAACATACAACTTAGTTTGAATACTAGCATTAAAATAGTGTGATCTATATGGAAGTGTTAATTCTGGAACTATATTAAATCTCCAAGCATCAGGATAGTCATAATCTGAAGTAATAAATCTTGCTACTTGAGAATTAAAGCTAAACTCTAATTTACTACCTAAAATACTGGTATTATACATTTCAAAATTAACTTCCGGCAATACTTCATAAGGGCTTGAATAATCTCCATTTAAAACCTCATAATGCTCGCCAACAACACTTAAGTTATAATTAGTATATCCACCATTTACATTAAATGACTGCTCTGTATAATTTGTTGTACTATTGCCATAAATACTATTAAAATCTGTAAAGAAATCTGTATCGCTAACTTTTTCATAATTTAAAGTTACCGACCAATGTTTATTAATTGGGGTATAATTATAGTATTTAATAAAGTATCTATCTGTACCTGCTATCCAATCATGAGGCATATAATCTGTTACCAAATATCCTTGACCTAAATGCGTTAGATATCTAACTTTAGTATCAACTATAAATCCACGTTTTGTATAAATTCCTGGCGCTATTGTTGCATCAAAATTTGGAGCTATATTCCAATAAATTGGCTGAATCCAACTAGCTCCACTTTTAGTAGACCAATTTAATTTAGGCAATAATAACCCTGATTGTCTCTGATTTGTAACAGGAATTCTCCAGAAAGGGAAATAAAATATGGGGACGCCTTTTATATAAAATCTTGGATTATAAAGATCTGCATACTTATGCTTTATATTATTCTTAATTGTACTAGCTTTTACATACCAAGAATTATCCCCTATTGGACAAGATGTTATGCTAGCCTCTTTTAAAATTCTATAAGTATTGCCAAAATAAGCATTAGTAGCA
>JAWXTV010000017.1:0-8625 GCA_044433245.1 Psittacicella sp.
GACATACTAGATCTAATTTAGCCTCTTGAGCATCATCTAAATTATCAGAATTTTTCCAATAAGCACATGTATAAGCCATTCTTTTATCTAACATCTTAGAAAATAAATCATTACCTATATCATAATGTGAAGAAACATCTTTTGCAGCTTCTTTAACTGACTGTCTATTTACTTTTTCCTTAACTTTAGAAATCGCTACTTTGAAGCCAACTTTTATTTTTTGAGAAGTACTAAGTTTTTCCTCTATATTTGCATTTAATAATTTATAAATTAAAACATCTAAAGATTCAGATGACCAATAGCCCTCCATGTATGCTTCACCAAAACCTAATGAACCACTTTGAAGAATTTTTTCGTAAATTCTTTCATCATGCACTTGGATATCCCAAGGTCTTGTTCCATTTATTTTTACATCTGCATAATTCAATATCTCTTGAATCATATCTTGATTGCTCATAAAATATTTCCTTAATTTATCTAATTATAGTATCTATAACTCCACCACCTAAGCATCTATCACCACTATATAAAACAGCAAATTGACCTGGAGTTACAGAAGATTGTTCATTTATAAAATCTATTCTAAATAGACTCTTATCCAAAGGTATCAATATACAATCAATATCTTTTTGTCTATACCTTAATTTAACACTACATTCTAAATTGCTTACTGGAAAATCTTTTCCTATCCAATTTAAGCTCGAAACTAAACATCCTTTTGAAAAAAGAACTTTATTTTCTGAACCCTGACATACTCTTAAAACATTATTTTCCATATCTTTATCATAAACATACCAAGGATTTTCTTTTAAATTCTTAACCCCACCAATACCAAGACCTTTTCTTTGACCTAAGGTATAATACATTAAACCATTATGAGTACCTATTGCTTCACCCGCTTGGGAAACTATTTTACCTGGATTTGCTGGTAAATATTTAGATAAAAAATCTTTAAACTTTCTCTCACCAATAAAACATATTCCTGTTGAATCCTTTTTTGAAGCCGTAATAAAGCCTTGTTCTTTGGCTATTTCCCTAATTTCTGGCTTATTATAATCTCCAATAGGAAAAAGAGTCTTTGATATTTGATATTCATTTAAAGCGCATAAAAAATATGTTTGATCTTTGTTTTGATCTATAGCTCTTACTAAATGAGCACCATCAGAAGTTCTTAGAACTTTAGCATAATGACCAGTAGCTATATAATCAGCTTCCAGATCATTAATAGCATAATCTAGAAAAGCTTTAAATTTAATTTCCTTATTACACAAAACATCAGGATTTGGAGTTCTTCCATTTTTATACTCATCTAAGAAATACTCAAAAACTCTATCCCAATACTCTGCTGAAAAATTTATCTTAAGAAGCTTTATACCTATTTTATCACATACCTTTTGAGCATCATCCATATCCTCTTTTGAGGTACAATAATCTGTATCATCATCTTCTTCCCAGTTTTTCATAAAAAGACCTATAACATTATAACCCTCTTGTTTAAGAAGATATGCCGCTACTGATGAATCAACTCCACCTGACATTCCAACTATTACTTTAGTATTTTCTTTAGATTTATTCATTTTAAATTAAAATTTTTTATATTTGTTAACATTATAGTAGTTATTTATAATCACTTAAAGGAGATAATACCTAAGATATCAATTAAAAAAGCCAAGAGTATTAATTTCTTGGCTTTTAATTTTTATAAAATAATACTAGTTAAATATCATATACTTTAGGTTTATGTCTTGTAGCTATTAATAGATATAAAACAGGTAAAACAAATAAGGTAAATAATGTACCTATTGAGAGACCTGCAATTAAAACTATACCTATACTAAATTTAGCTACAGTTGTAGGACCAAAACCATACAGTAAAGGAATAAGGCCCGCTACCATAGCTGCTGTTGTCATAAGAACTGGTCTAAATCTTATTTCAGCTGCTTTAACTATAGCGTCAAACTTGGTTAAACCCTTAAGTTGATTTTCTTTAGCTACTTCACAGATTAAAATACCATGTTTAGCTATTAAACCTATTAAAGCAAGTAAACCCATTTCCGAATAGAGATTTAGTGTAGCTCCAGCATAACCAAGTATACTAAATATATTTAAAACAAGAAGAGCTCCACTAATAGCTAAAGGTACTTCAAAAAGAATTACTAAAGCATCTCTAAATGATTCAAATTGGATTGCTAATACTAAAAATATCACTCCTATTGCAAGAAGGAATATATACATCATAGTATTTCCAGCTTGAACATATTGCAAAGATTCACCCAAATAATTAAATGTATATGTATTTGGAAATATTTTCTTAGATGCTTTATTTAACCAGCTAATAGAAGATCCAATTGAAGTTGTTGGAATTCCAGAAAGAGTTATAGAATTTAACTGATTGAAATTAGCAATACTAGCTGGTTGAGAAGTAACTTTAATTTTAATAATACTTCCAAGCGGAATCTTAGTTCCAGAGCTTGTTGTAATTTCAAGTTTATTAAGAGCATTTGGATTTAATCTTTTAGCTCTCACAATTCCTGTAATTAATGGATAAGACTGCCCTGAATAAGTATTATATTCCAAATCATCATCAGATAAATATATTGATAATAATGAGCTAATAGTTGACATTTTAATACCATAAGTATTAGCAAGATTTCTGTTAATAGTAATAGTTGCAAGACCTGTATTAAACTTAAGTGAAAGCTGAGGAAAAGCTATCTGACCTGATTTTTCAGCTGCATTTAATAATTTTAATGCATAAACTTCCATATTTCTTAAACTATCAGTACTAGACATTACAAACTGCACAGGGAAACCTTGAGAACCCGTATTAATAGTAGGCATAGCAAAACCTTGTATATTAATTCCAGGAATACTTTTAGCTTTAGCATTTAACTCGTTAGTAATTTGAGTAAGATTTTTACTTCTCTTTGACCAATCAACTAAACTTCCAAGAACCATAGCTTGATTTGTACTAGGTTTTCCAGCTATTATTAACTCAGATTTTATTTGAGGGATTTTATTAAGTAATTTTGCATAAGAAATCATAGAGTCTTCAACATAGTTAGGGTTTCTATTTCCAGATGTATTTCCTATCGCTAAAAACATACCTTGATCTTCATTAGGCATAGTCTCACTATTTAAAGAGCTAAATAAAACTGGCACACTTACTAAAACAATTACTGCAAAACCAATGACATATTTTTTATTATTCAAAGAAATATGTAAAGATTTTTTATAACCATTAGTTATCTTAGTAATTACAGCTGTAACTGCATGCTCAAACCTTGACCCTTTAGAATGCTCTTTTAGAACTTTTGATGATAAAACAGGGGATAGTACTAAAGCTACAACTCCCGAAAGTAAAATTGCCCCTATTAAGGTTACTACAAATTGTTTAAATAAAATTCCTGTTAAACCTGTAACTAATACCATAGGAGTGAAAACAGAGCATAAAGTTACAGTCATAGTTATAACTGGAAGAGCTATTTCTCTCGTACCTAAAATTGCAGCTTTAAAAGAACTTTCTCCTAGCTTTAAATGTCTATCTATGTTTTCAACAACAACTATAGCATCATCTACAACTAAACCTACCGCTATTATCATCGCAAGAAGAGTGATCAAATTATAGCTATAACCCATAAAATCAAGTAAAGCTATAGCTCCAACTAAAGATACTGGGATAGCTACAACTGGAATAATCATAGCTCTAATAGACCCTAAGAATAAAAGAATTACAAATAAAACTATTATAATAGCTTCAAATACAGCCTCAATTACATCATGAATACCATATTTAATAGAAGTTGCTTTATCCATCATTACTTGAAGATTTATTCCAGCAGGAAGAGCTTTTTTTATTTTTATAATTTTAGCAGCTACCAAATTAGACACAGTAAGACTGTTTGCTTCAGGAGTAGTATTTATACCAAAAGCTATAGCATTAAGACCATTATCATAAACTAAAACTGAGTTATTCTTTCTTTGTAAAGATACAGAAGCAATATCACCCAATCTTATAATCTTTCCGTTAGCAGATGAAATTACTAATTGCTCAAGAGCTTTTGGAGAATTTGCTGTAGTTTTAACATCAGTACTATAATATGTATACCAACCATTTATAGTTCCTGACTGGGTCTCTAAATTATTATCTTCTAAGGCTGTTTTTACTTCAGCTGCTGAAACATGCATTTCTACTAATTTTTTAGGATCAATCCAAATTCTAAAAGCATAAGATGGGCCATAAATATCTACACTAGAAACTCCGCTAAGAGATTGAAGTTCTGGCTCTATTACTCTATTTGCATAACTATAAAGTTGTACGGTACTAAGCTTTTTAGAAGATAGTGTATAATATATAATTCCAGTTGGCCCTGAAGACTCAGATATAACAGGATTATATATATTAGAAGGTAGTTCATTTAATACCCCATTAACCTGAGCTGAAATTGCAGCTAAAGCTAATGATGGGTTTGTATTTAAATCCATCTTAACAGTAATCGTTGAAACTCCTTGAACTGTTGAAGTTGAAATATACTGAATATTTGAAGCTTCTGCAATAGCCTTCTCCAGAACTGAAGTAATTGCAGCTTGCATAGTATTTTGACTAGCTCCAGGGTAGTCTGTAGTTACTGTAATTACTGTTGTTACGATTTTTGGATACTGTCTAACTGTCAACTTCCCAAGCGCCTGAATACCAAACAACATAATTAATAAAATAATAGAAAATGCAACTATGGGGCGTTTTATAAAAAAATCTGTAAATTTCATATATACACCCTATAATCTTGTTTGAATTTTAGGTATTGAAGCACCTACAGCCACCCCTGGAAGAATTTTTACAATAGAATTATTTTCTAAATTCTCTTGACCAGAAGTCACAACTAGATCGCCAAACTGTAATTTATCATTAGAAATTAATGCACTAATTTGCCTGTTATTCAATACATTAACTATTAATTGATGAGCAACATAAAGTTTTTCACCTTTAGTAATTTTTAAATTATCTTTTTTAGCTATTTCATTTGTAATTGGTGTTAAATAATAAATTGTATTACCATACAAAGTATAGGTAATAGCAACATTTGGAAGAACTTTTTGATTAGTATAGCTAGGAAGAACTAAGCTAACATTTCCAAACATTCCAGAAAATAGATTGTCTTGATTATTAGGTAATATAGCTTCAATATCAACAAGACCAGTACTTGATGATACTTTATTGCCTATAGCACTCACTTTACCCTCATAAGTCTTATTAGAAGAGCTAACAGTTACAAGAACCTTATCATTTAAGGCTACACTAGAAATCTGTGACTGAGGAACTGTAAAAATAATTTTCATCATATTGCTAGATTCAAGATTAACTATTTCGGTATTTGAATTTACAAACTGACCAACATTATAATTAATTACTCCAAGCTTACCAGCAAAAGGAGCTTTTATTGTATATAAATTAATAGTAGACTCTAACAATTTAATTTGAGATAAATCATATTGATAAGCCGCCAAAGATTTATCATATGTATTTAAAGAGACAGCACTCTCTTTATACAGCTTTGCATCACTTTCATATGTAGATTTAGCTGAAATTAAATTTGCTTTAGCCGCAGCTAAATCAGCTTTCTGAACTGAGTCATTTAACTGCATAATTAATTGACCTTGTTTTACAACTTCACCTGATTTTACAGGAATAGAAATAATTCTACCAGATTCTTCTGTACTTAAAGACGCTCCCTTAACTGGAGTTAAAAAGCCTGTAGATATTATATAGTTATTCCAAATAGAAGGTTCTAATTTTTGAACTTTTACCACATTAATAGAAACTGGCATATGTGATAAATACTTAGCTTTCATCGAGCTAATAAAATATTGAAACCCAATAATTGCTAAAATTACTATTATAAAAACTAATAAAATTAACTTAAATAAAGTACTTCCTAAAAAAGATTTTTTCTTGCTTTCCATATTTAACCAAAATTTTATTTATTAATACTTATTTCACCTATTGAAAATAATTTAATCTCATTACAAATATTAAGTTTCAACTCACCTGAAGAAAAATCTATACCTAAAACTTTACCTTCTAAGATATTACCTTTATACTTAATTTTTATAATTTTATCTTTAAATAGATCATAAATATCCCACCATTCTTCTAATATATCATAAAATAGAATATCTATCCTTTTTTTTGAATTTAAAATTTCTAGGAATTTATTTGATATAAATATAAGAAAATCCTCTCTATTTAAACCTTCTAAATTAAGCCAAGACTGATTTATATTATTTGAAAAATTATCAACATTTATTCCAATTCCTATTACAGATATATCAGCCGATCCTTGTAAATGATTCTCAACCAATATTCCACCAACTTTAGAGTTATTTAAAAAAATATCATTTGGCCATTTTAATTTTATATCAAAACCTTTTGATGATAAAAACTTAGCAATTAAAACGCCAACAACAAGACTTAAAGAGGGGTGCTTATATAAGAGTTTATTTTTTATATAAGCTGAAAAAATAATATTCTTTGCAAAAATAGATTCCCACTTTCTTAAATATTTTCCTCTACCTTGAGTTTGAAATTCAGAAAAACAAAAAGTTATATCTTGAAAATCATAAGATAGTAACTCTGAATTTGTAGATTCTACTATAGGAAAGTAGTAAAAAGGAGTATTAATACTTAATTTTAATCTTTTTATATCTAATAAATTAAACTTTTTACTAGATTTACATAAAAGATTCTTGGCTTCTCTATCTAGAGAGAAAGATAGTTCTATATTAATTAAACTAAAAATATCTAAAATATTATTTAGATCTAGAATTGATATATCTTGCACACTATGAAATAAACCATCTGAAAATAAATTTAATACATCATCAATATAATTCATAAATTTTTATTTAAAAAATTAAATGAATCTATTTTAGAATATTTTCCTATAAAGTTAACCTCTGGAACCAATTTTATTTTAAATTTATCAAAAACTGTATCAAAAATATATTTTGCTAGCTCTACTATATCTTTAGCTTTAGCTTTATCTTTATTTATTATTACTAAAGGCTGAAAATTATAAACAGAAGCATCATTTACTGAATAGCCTTTTAGGCCACTTTTATCAATCAAAAAAGCTGCAGAAATCTTTACTCCATTCTCTATTTCAAAACCCTTTAAAGATGGATATAAAGCTTTAATTTCTAAAAACTGATCTTTTGATATAATTGGATTTCTAAAAAAACTTCCAACATTACCAAACTTATCAGTCGACGGGAGTTTTGATTTCCTTAAACTATTAATCTTTTCACGAATAGAATAAGGACTTACTGTATTTACATTAAAAATTTGAAGCTCATTATGAGATAAGTTAGGCTTCCAAACTTTAGGTATTCTTAAATTTACTGACACTATAAAATAATTTAAATTATCTAGAAAAATGCTCTTTCTATATTTAAAAATACATTCACTATTAGATAAATTATTAAATTCTAATGATTTAATATCTAAATAATCCACTGATTCACAAAAGGTACTAAATTCAGCCCCATAAGCTCCTATATTATGAATAACAGCCCCACCTAAACTACTTGGTATTAAATCTAAATTCTCTAATCCATAAATTTCTAAATTAAATAGCTTTTCAACTAGATCAACCCACTTAAATCCGGATCCAATAGAAATATAATAGTAAGAATCATCTTGCGTAAGGGTAAAATCATTTATCCTATTTAATAAAATAGTACCATCAAACAAGTCTTTATAAAATAAAATATTACTACCTTGACCTAAAAATAAGAAAGGATTTTTATTTAATTTTAATTTAGAGGTAGTATAAATTAAATCAGATATATTATTTATAGTAACTATATCTTGAACTAATGTAGATAAATGAAATGTTGTGTATTTAAATAAATCTTTATAAGGATAAGAATTCATAATGAATCTTTAGAAAAGAGATCCTGGCAGTGTTCTACTCTCACATGGGGAGACCCCACACTACCATCGACGCTATAACGTTTCACTTCTGAGTTCGGAATGGGATCAGGTGGTTCCATTATGCTATTGCTACCAGGAAAAAATTGGTTATTTGTATACAAGCTAAAAACTAATATTTAATATCTAAAAAATCTTGAGTGTTATGCAATTAAGTCTTTCGAGTAATTAGTACAGATTAGCTCAATGTATCGCTACACTTACACACTCTGCCTATCAACGTCCTAGTCTTGAACGGCTCTTATTAACTTATAGTTAGAGAAAACTCATCTCTTGGCAAGTTTCGTGCTTATATGCTTTCAGCACTTATCTCTTCCATACGTAGCTACCGGGCAATGCCATTGGCACAACAACCCGAACACCAGAGGTATGTTCATTCCGGTCCTCTCGTACTAGGAACAACCCCAATCAATTTTCTAACGCCCACGGTAGATAGGGACCGAACTGTCTCACGACGTTCTAAACCCAGCTCGCGTACCACTTTAAATGGCGAACAGCCATACCCTTGGGACCTACTTCAGCCCCAGGATGTGATGAGCCGACATCGAGGTGCCAAACACCGCCGTCGATATGAACTCTTGGGCGGTATCAGCCTGTTATCCCCGGAGTACCTTTTATCCGTTGAGCGATGGCCC
>JAWXTV010000018.1:0-7879 GCA_044433245.1 Psittacicella sp.
GCTGCTATAAAAGCTCCTACATTTGGAATAAAATTAAGTAGAAATGCAAGAAGACCCCAAAAAGCTGCATTTTGAATACCTATAATACTAAGAAGAAGGAAAATTAAACTTCCAGTTAAACTTCCAACTATAATTTTTACAACAGTATATCTAATAACTCCGCTTGCTATTTGAGATATATTTTGAAAAATTTTAGCTTCTGAATTTGTATTTAATCTTGAGATATAATTTATTTTTTTACTAAGAAGAGGGATTTCAGCAAGCATAAATATTATAACTAAAAGTAGATATACTATATTGCCAACAATAGATGAAATTTGAGATATAGCGATTTTTAAATAAGCTAGTACATTACTATTACTCATAAGATCTATAAGTTTTGCTTTTACAAAACTAAGATTAATATTATATTTATGAGCAATAGAAACAACCCAAGAAATCTTTTTACTTAATAAAGAATCATATTGAGGAAGGTAGGCTATAAAATGATTAATAGACTGAGTAATTATAGCTACAAAGCCCATAATCCCTATAGTTATAAAAATAAAAAGTACAAATATAGCAAGAGCTGTTGGAACTTTATGCTTTATAAGCCAAATTACAATTGGCGCACAAAGTACACTTGTAAAAAATGCAAGAACTATAGGAATTAAAAAACTAGATGATAATTTAATAGCTGCTATTATAAAAATTAATGCAGCTATATTTACAACTGTACTTCCTCTATATACTCTTTTCATATGATTTAGTAATTTATTTTAATTTAGTTTTATTAAATTTTGAAAATAACAAATTTGTAAAAAGATGAAAATTAGATGCTAACTTTTCACCAAAACTTTCTTTTCTATCATAATACATATGATATAAAGATTTACCATCTTTTATTAGAGATAAAATAAAATCATCACTAGTTGATACTTCATCAATAAGACCTAGAGAAAGGGCATCAATTCCATACCAGTGTTCACCTGTTGCTATCTTATCTATATTTAAAGATGGTCTATTTTTGCTTACAAAAGTTTTAAAAAGATCATGAGTTTCATTTAACTCTTCCTGGAATTTTTCTTTTCCTTTTTGAGTATTTTCACCCATTAAAGTAACCGTTCTTTTATACTCTCCAGCTGTCATAACATCTACATCAACATCATATTTTTTAAGAAGTTTATGAATATTTGGAACCTCAGCTACAACACCAATAGAGCCAAGTATTGCAAAAGGAGCTGCAATAATCCTATCAGCCACACAAGCCATCATATATCCACCACTTGCTGCTACATAGTCAACAGCTATAGTAAGTTTTATTTTTCTTGATTTAAGCCTTTCTAGCTGAGAGGCAGCAAAACCATAGCCATGAACCATCCCACCTGGGCTTTCAAGTCTTAATAAGACCTCATCACCCTCTTTATAACTATTAATTATTCTTGTAATATAATCTCTTAAATTATCAGCTTCACTTGCTTCAATATCACCATCAAAATCTATAACAAAAACTCTTGAATCTCTTTTTTCATCTAAAGTTTCTTTTAGGTCTTTATTTTTTGATTTCTTTTGATCTTTTTTCTTTAAAGAGGCTTTTTTCTTTCTCTCTTTTGCTTTTGTTTTTTCTAGATCTTTATATTCTTTAGAGTCTAAAATTTGAGAATTTAACTCATCTTTTTTCTCATCATACTCAGTTTTTAAATTAACAATTACTAATTTATCAGATTTTATTGATCTTTTTTTTGTTAACTTCATAATTATACAACCCACAAATAAGAATATAACCGTAAACACTGTAACCAGCTTAAATAAGAAGGTTATATACTGTGTTAAAATATGCCACCACATAGATGCGCCTCTTTTTAAAAATTTAAAATAATTTATAAAACATTATCAATATAACTTAAAAGTTTTTCTTTTACAGAATCTGCTGCAAAAGATCCTTTAACGCTCATTTTATAAATCTCTTTATATTGCTCCATATTTAAATCAAATAGCTCTTTTACAGTTTCTATTTCTCTACTAAGAGTTGTATTAGATATAGTTCTATTATCTGTACTTAAATTAATATGAATTCCATCATTATAGTACTTTAAAAAAGGATGTGAATCTATAGAGGCCGCTTTAGTATGAAAATTAGAATTAATACACATCTCAAGAGTAATTTCTTTTTCTTTAACTAAATTATAGGCTTTTTTATCATTTGAAGTATAAACTCCATGACCTATTCTTTCAGCTTTTAAAATCTCAACAGCATCTAATACATTTTTTCCAGAACCCTGTTCTCCTGCATGAATTGTAACTCTATACCCAAGATCTCTTGCATATTTAATATAAGGCTCAAATTCAGAAGAAAATCCCTCTAACTCAGCCCCTGCAAGATCTACAGCTATAAGACCTCTAGTTAAGTATTTGGTACCTATATCCAAAATAGATTTTATATCATCTTTTGGCATAGTTCTTATAAAAGATAGTATAAGTTGAGACTCTATATTAAAATAAGATTTTGCTTCATCTATAGCCTCAATTAGAGAGCTTATCATATCATCATAACTAAGATTTTCATTAAAATGAAGTTGAGGTCCAAATCTTACTTCTATATATTTTACATTTTCTTTAGAAGCATCTTCTAGAAGTTCATACATCACTCTTTTTAAAGAACTTTTAGTTTGCATAAGTTTAAGAGGAAGTTCAAATTTAGAAATATACTCAACAAGATCTTTACAGCTAGCTGGTACGCTAATATATTCTATTAACTCAGACTCTATATATGTTGGCAACTCAATATTAAATTCTTTTGCAAGCTCTAAATAAGTGGATGGCCTCATTGATCCATCTAGATGGCAATGAAGTTCAATTTTTGGTAAGTTTTTGTAATTCATAAGTATAGCTTAAAATAAAAAATTACTATTTATTCTATCACGAGAAAATTAATTTATCCAAAAAGGTAATCCCGAAGTTTTTAATAAAGGTTTTTAAATAAATATATTACTCATGGAATTTAAAAAATAAAATAAATTGCTATTATAGATATTATTTATCTATAAAATTTAATATGCCTAAATTAGAAGAAATTTTTGATATTCTACCTCAAATCCACTGCGGAGAGTGTGATCATGAAAATTGTTATAAATATGCAAAAGCTATAACTCTTGGTGAACCTATTAGTAAGTGTATTCCAGGTGGTAATCTAATATATAAACAATTATGCTCAATCATGAATCAAACTCCCGAAGAGGTTGTTTTTGAAAAATATATACCTAAAGTTGCTTATATAGATCAGGAAAATTGTATAGGCTGTACAAAATGTATAGCTAAATGCCCAGTAAGTGCTATTATTGGGGCTAAAAAATTCTCACACTCTATTGCTAAATCTTTATGTACTGGATGCAATAAATGTATAGAACCTTGCCCTACAAGTTGTATCAATATGATAGAAATAGACAAACTAATTCCAGTAGTTCAGAATTTTGAAAATTTTGATTCTATGAGTTTTGAAAAGCAAAGCCAATTTAAAGCAAATTTTAATGATACAAAACAAAGATTTCTAGCTTCAGATAAAAGAATAAATAATTCAAAATCTTTAAAGGCTCCATCTTTCAAGCAAGATATTAAACCATCTTATAGCGATCTACTTTATAAATTACAAGCTCAAGCAGGATCCAAAAATATTTCCGCCAAAGAAAAAGCTATAGCTAAAGCTTTGCAGGCACAGCAAAAAAAATAAAATGAATACTATTAAAATAAAAGAAATTTTTGAAAGGTTTTATAAAGAAGAACCAAATCCAACAACAGAGCTTCAGTACAGCTCGCCTTTTGAACTTTTAATAGCTGTTATACTATCAGCTCAGTCAACTGATAAAGGTGTAAATAAAGCAACTCCAGCTCTCTTTGAAAAATATAATACTCCAAGTAAAATGCTTTCCCTTGGAGAAGAAAATCTAAAAGAATATATTAAAACAATAGGCCTTTACAATTCTAAAGCTAAAAATATAATAAAAACTTGTGAAATATTAACAAATAAATATAATGAAGAAATTCCAAGCACCTTAAAAGAGCTTGTAGCTCTTCCTGGAGTTGGACAAAAAACTGCTAATGTTGTTTTAAATACTCTATATGACCTTCCTAATATAGCAGTTGATACTCATGTTTTTAGAGTTTCAAATAGAACTAATTTGGCGCCAGGAAAAAATGTTATTGAAGTTGAAAATGGTTTAAATAAAATAGTTCCAGATAAATTTAAATCAAAAGCTCATCACTGGCTTGTACTTCATGGAAGATATGTTTGTAAAGCTAAAAAACCATCTTGCGGTTCTTGTCTTATTGAAGATCTTTGCGAATATAAAGATAAAGAGGAGATATAATTTTATCTTATAAAGTAAGTATATTTAATAGTATATATTATATTTTTTGATAAAATAATATACAAATAATAAAATAATTTATAACTATTAAAGGTAATTATATGAAAATATTACATACTATGCTTAGAGTTGGCAATCTAGATAGATCAATTGCTTTTTATAAAGAAGTTTTTGGAATGAAAGAACTTGCTAGAAAAGAGAATGAAGCTGGTAAATATACTTTAGTATTCTTGGGCTGGGGTGAAAATGTTAAAGATGAAGCAACTATTGAGCTTACATATAACTGGAGCGTTGAAGAGTATGAACTTGGAACAGCTTATGGACATATAGCTATTGAAGTTGAAGATATTGAAGCAACTTACGCTAAAAGTGAAGAGGTTCTTCCTGGATCTGCTATACGAGCTCCTGGTAAAGTAAAAGGTATGAATAATCTTGGTAGTGTTATAGCTTTTGTTGAAGATCCTGATAAATATAAAATTGAACTAATTCAAAAAGCAACTTTAGATCTATAATATGATTCCAGAAAATATATTAAAATATAGATTTTCTGGATACTTGCCAGTAGTTATTGATATTGAAACTTCTGGCTTTGATCTTGAAAAAAATGCAATTTTAGAAATAGCTGCTTTTAGCTTAAAATTTGATGATTATAATAACTTAGTTCTAGATGAAAATTTTCATGCCCATTTAGACCCTTTTGAGGGAGCTGTTTTAGATCCAAAATCCATGGAATTTCTTGATATTCACTTAGACTCACCTTTTAGATTTTCTAAAAATGAAAAAGATACTATTAAAGAATTTAATGAGTTTTTAAAAAAAGCAATCAAAAAGTCTGGATGTAAAAATGCTGTTATAGTAGCTCATAATGCTACCTTTGATCATGGTTTTTTAATAAAAAGCTTTAAAAGAAATAAAATAAAGCCAAATTTTCATTCTTTTGGAGTAATAGATACAGCGACTCTAACATCTTTTATGCTTGGAGAAAATGTTTTACTAAAGGCATGCCGTAAAAATGGTATATATTTTGATGAAAAACAGGCTCATGGAGCTTTATATGATGCCAAACAAACCGCTTTATTATTTTGTAGTCTTACCAATAATTTAAAAGATCTTAGAGAAAATAAATAATTAACTATATTTATCTGTATCTAAAAGAAATATTAAAGATGAAAGTCCTCCTAATTTTTTAGGAGCACTATGCAGCACTCTTATAGAAGATACTTTTGATAAAAGTATAGGAATTTCATGCCTTAAAACTCCACTTCCTTTACCAGTAATAATACAAGCGCAGTATACATTTTGAGCTAAACATCTTGTTAAAAAAGGAATTATTACATTTCTAGATTCTTTTACATTTAACCCATGAAGATCAAGAATTTCATCTGGGTACTCATTTAACAAAACTTTAAATAAAGTGCTACTTTCACCCTCTCTTAAATATTTAACACCTTTTTCATAAAAAATATCTGGAATATAATCATTATTAGTAAGTTCTTTTTCTAAAAGGTAGTAGTTATTTTTAGCCTTTATGGCTTTTGTTTTTGGTTTTAAAATAATTTTTTTTATAGTATTAGTTTTTACTATAACATTATCTTGCTTAATTTTTTTTACTCTAGCTATTTTCATAGCTTGCAAAAACTCTAACCTATCTTTTTCATTTAACATTTTTAAAATTTATATTTTATGGTATTGTTTTATATTATAAATATTTTTAGAAAAAATATGAATCAATTTACTATTGTTGACAACCAAGAAATACTTCCTTTAATTAACTTATCTCAAATGAGCACCATAAGAGATATTTTAAGATATAGCATTTCACTTTTTAATCAAAGCAATATCTACTTTGGACATGGGTATGAAAATGCCACTCAAGAAGCTTGGGCCTTAATTCTTGCAAGTCTTAATATTTCATCTTATGATTTAAGTGAAGATATCCTTCTTAACTCTAAGATAACAGATACTGAAAAAAATATTATTCAAAATAATTTAATTCAAAGAATAGTAGAAAGAAAACCTCTTTCATATATAACTAAGAAAACAGCTTTTGCAGGGCTTGAGTTTTATGTTGATGAAAGAGTTATTATTCCAAGATCTCCTATTAATGAAGTTCTTAAAAGTAAAATTAGACCTCTTTTAAAGAAAGAACCTCAAAATATATTAGATTTATGTACAGGCAGTGGTTGCATCGCTATTTGCGCAGCTTATGAGTTTGAAGAAGCCTATATTGATGCTATTGATATTTCAGTTGATGCTATAAATATTAGTGAAATAAATATTTATAATCATCAGCTAGAAAATAGAGTCTTCCCAATACTTTCCGATCTTTTTGAAAGCATCAAAGATATTAAATATGATTTAATTATCTCAAATCCTCCATACGTTGATAGAAATGATATAGAAGATATGCCTACTGAATATTCATATGAACCTATGCTTGCTCTTGAGGCAGGTGAAAATGGTCTTGAAATAGCCTACAAAATTCTTCAAGAATCATTAAATCATCTAAATGAAGATGGAATACTAATTTGTGAAGTTGGAAACTCTATGATAGCTCTTCAAAAAGAATTTCCAGAATTGGATTTTAAATTCTTTGACTTAGAAAATGGTGGAGATGGAGTTTTTTATTTAACTCAAAAAGAACTTCAAAATAAAAAAGATTATATAAATTCTATAATTAATATCTTATAAAAATAAAAAAGGAG
Source organism: Psittacicella sp. (assembly GCA_044433245.1). Lineage (GTDB taxonomy): Bacteria > Pseudomonadota > Gammaproteobacteria > Enterobacterales > JAWXTV01 > JAWXTV01. Next base: position 7,049 of record JAWXTV010000018.1, read on the forward strand.
TTAATCTAAATTAACTCCTTTTAATTAAAACTCAAACTTTCTATAAAGATTCAGTAGCTGCATCTTTTTTAATTACCATACTATTTCTTGATAATTTAAAATCAAATGCTAAAGCTATAGCTATATAGATTGATGAATATGTACCAAAACCTATACCTATTAGTAAAGCTAGCGAGAAAGTGTGAAGTGATGATCCACCCAAGAAGAATAAAACTCCACTTACTAAAAGAGTTGTGACTGATGTCATTATTGTTCTTGATAAGGTTTGAGTAAGAGATACATCTATTACCTTTCTAGAATCTGCTTTTCTCATTTTTCTAAAATTTTCACGAACTCTATCAAATACAACTATACTATCATTTAAAGAGTAGCCAACAACTGATAATATAGCGGCAACAAAGGTTAAATTAATTTGCCACTGCAGGAATGCAAAAACCCCAAGAGTTGCTGTAACATCGTGAGCTAAAGATAAAACAGCTCCAAGACCAAGTCGCCATTCAAACCTAAAACCCACATAGATTAAAAGCATAGCAAGGGTTGCAAGAGTTGCATAGACCGATGAAATACTTAAACTTTTACCAACTTGAGGCCCTTCAAAGCTTACATTATTAACAACAACAGATGGTGAAATATCTTTTTTAATAAGATTTATAACCATCACATTAACATCTTTGCCGCCTACTGTAGATGGAATTCTTATCATAACACTTCTTGTTCCACCAAGAGGCTGAACAATAGATCCTTTAAGGCCATTCTCAATCAAAATATGTCTTAATTTAGGAAGATTAACACTTTGAGAAAAAGTAGTTTCTATAGTTGTTCCACCAGTAA
>JAWXTV010000019.1:0-7839 GCA_044433245.1 Psittacicella sp.
TCACGCACCTAATACTCCTTATGTTGTAAGATTTAAAAACCCAACAGAAGGTAGTGTTAAATTTCATGACTTAATAAGAGGTGATATTGAAATTCAAAATAGTGAATTAGATGATATGATTATCTTAAGAACTGACAAAGTTCCTACATATAACTTTTGTGTTGTAATTGATGATTGGGATATGGCAATTACTCATGTTATACGCGGAGAGGATCATATTAATAATACTCCAAGACAAATCAATATACTTAAAGCTTTAGGAGCTCCAATTCCTGAGTATGCTCATGTATCTATGGTATTAGGTGAAGATGGTCAGAAATTCTCTAAACGTCATGGAGCTGTAAATGTTATGCAATATAGAGAGGATGGCTTCTTACCTCATGCTTTCCTAAATTACTTATTACGTCTTGGGTGGGGTTATCAAAACCAAGAAATATTTAGCTTAGAAGAAATGATTAATTTATTTGATGTTAAAAATATAAGCCACTCATCAAGCGCTTTTAGTTTAGATAAACTCATTTGGATAAATCATCACTATATAAACACTATGGATCCTAAAGAAGTTGCCAAAGAATATGCTTGGCAACTTAATAAATTAAATATTTCTTATGATAAAAATATTGACCTTTCTCATATAGTAAGTGTATTTGCTGAAAGATCAAAAACTTTAAAAGAAATGGCTTTAAGCTCTAAATTTATATTCACTAAAGAATTAGAGTATGATGAACAAGCTGTTAAAAAACATTTAAGAGGGGTTGCTTCAGAACCTCTTACTCTTATGAAAGCTAAACTTGAAATTTTAGAATCTTGGGAAGCTCCTTTAATTCATAAAGCTATAGAAGAAGTTACTGAAGAATTATCTATTGGAATGGGTAAAATAGGCATGCCTCTTCGAGTTGCTGTAACCGGTCTTGGCCAATCTCCTGGAATTGATCTGGTAATAGAAATTATTGGAAAAGATAAAACTATCTCTAGAATTCAAAAAGCTCTTGAGTTAATTGAAGAAAGAATGAAAAACTCCTAAATTATGGAATAATAAGTCAAGATATTAAATCTTGGCTTATTTTTAAATTTAATCTATAAGATTAAAATGTTTTAAGGCATTTATTATGCCATTATCTTCTATATCAGAAGTTACATAATCTGCAACCTCTTTAAGCTCATCATACCCATTTCCCATACAAACAGAAAGTCCTACACATTCTAACATCTCAATATCATTTAAAGCATCACCAAAAGCCATAGCATCTTTTAAATCTATATTTAGAAAATCTAAAACTTTTTTGACGCCAAAAGCTTTTGAGGTATCTTTTTTAACTATATCAACTCCTGTATTACCCCATCTTATAATCTTAAATTTTGGGTCTTTTAAAATACTTTTTTCTAGAACTATCTTATCTTGCTCTTTAGAGTAAAAAGCAACCATCTGAGGAATTGAAATTTTTTCATAAACTTTAGGATCTACAATATACTCATGACTAATAACTCCCAAAGATTCTTTAACTTCAAGACTATTATTATTAACAGTTACTAGATTATGGGATACAAACCCATGATTTATATTATATTTATTAAAAAAAAGACTAATATCTTTAACATCTTTTGAATCTATAGAATCTTGATAAATTATTTCATTATCAATAAGAACGTGACTTCCATTAATAGTTACAAAAATATCTATCCCAACTTCTTCTATTAACTTCAATATAGAAGATGAAAAATTAATATAAGCTCTTCCTGTAGCTATAGCTATTTTTATACCCTTTTTCTTTAAAATCAAAAAAGATTCTTTAACTCCATTTGGAATATGCTGCTCTTTTGTAAGCATAAGAGTTTGATCTATATCAAAAAAAATAATTTTTATATTTGTCATAATTGAAAGAATGAAATTAAATTATAATAATTTTAACAAAATTCATAGATATTAAAAAAATTAATTTAAAATATTAAAATGTTTTAAGGCATTTATTATGCCATTATCTTCTATATCGGAAGTTACATAATCGGCAACCTCTTTAAGCTCATCATACCCATTTCCCATACAAACAGATAGACCAACTTCTTTAAGCATCTCAATATCATTTAATCCATCACCAAAAGACATAGCGTCTTTTGAGTTTATTTTAAAAAATTCTAAAGTTTTTTTAACTCCAAAAACTTTTGAAGTATCTTTTTTAACTATATCAATTCCAGTATCAGCCCATCTAATAGCCTGAAGATTAGAACTTAAAACGTTTAACTGAATAAAACTATCTTTATCTTGAGTATAAGAAGCTCTTATTTGATAGATTGGGATTTTATTATACACATTAGAGTCTTTTATATATTTGCCAGTAATAATTCTTACTAAGGTTTTAAATTTATTTGGTACAAATTTATATGAAAAATTATCTGATACATAAGCATAATTCATCTTATTTTTAACAAAAAATTCGCTAATACATTTTATATCTTGAACCTCTATAGGGTTACTATAAATAACTTGATCTTTAAATAAAACATAACTTCCATTAATAGTTACAAAAATATCTATTCCAACTTTTTCTATAAGATCCATAACGCAAGGTAAAAAATTAATATAGGCCTTACCTGTGGCTATAGCTATTTTTATACCTTTTTGTTTTAACTTTATCAGCGCTTCAGGAACACCAAAAGGGATACTTTGGGTTTTTCCAAAAGGAGTCCTTTTAGTTAACATAAGAGTTTGATCTATATCAAAAAAAATAATTTTTATATTTGTCATTAATATTCATATAAGTTTTACTAGCCTTTAGTATAATATATTGCAAAAAATTATTAAAATTTATAAATAAAAATGGGTAGATAAAATTTTTATCTACCCATTACCTTCTAAACAAATTAAAATAAGTATTTATTCCCACTCTATAGTAGCTGGCGGCTTTTCTGATACATCATATACAACTCTTGAAATTTCTGGAATTTCATTAATAATTCTAGAAGAAATTATTTTTAAAATATTTTTTGGAATATCACTCCAAGTTGCAGTCATAAAATCTAGAGTTTCAACACATCTTAAAGCTATTACCCAACCATATCTCCTAGCATCTCCTACCACACTTACTGATTTAATTGGCAAAAATACAGCAAAAGCTTGAGATGTTTTTTCCATTAAACCCTCTTTATCAAGTTCCTCTAAAAAGATTTTATCAGCAAGTCTTAATAGGTTGCAATATTCTTTTTTAACCTCTCCAAGAACTCTAACTCCTAGACCAGGACCTGGAAATGGGTGTCTTTGAATTAGTTTTTTTGGAATTCCGAGCTCTAAACCTATTTTTCTTACCTCATCTTTAAATAACTCCCTTAAAGGCTCTATAAGCTGAAAACTCATTCCTTCCGGAAGACCTCCAACATTATGATGAGATTTGATAGTATGAGATTCTTCTGAGTCAGAAGCTGATTCTATAACATCTGGATATATAGTTCCTTGAGCAAGCCACTTAACATCATCTTTGTATGTATCAACTACTTTTGAAAAAATATCAATAAATACTTTACCTATAGTTTTACGTTTAGCTTCAGGTTCGTCAATACCTTTTAAAGCATCTAAAAATTCATTTTGAGCATCTATATACTCTATATTTAAATCTAATCCTTTAAACATAGATTTTACAGACTCAGCTTCTTTATATCTTAAAAGTCCATTATCTATAAAAATACAAGTTAGATTTTTACCAATAGCTTTGTTAAGTAAATATGCTGTTACAGAAGAGTCAACTCCGCCTGATAAACCTAAAATAACCTTATCATCTCCAACTAAATTTTTAATATAAGAAACTTGAGAATTTATAATATTTTCAGGACTCCAAAGAGTTTTGCATTTGCAAATATCTTTAATAAAATTGTCAAATAAAATATTTCCATTTACACTATGAGTAGTTTCAGCGTGAAATTGAACCGCATATATATCTTTTTCTTCATTAGATATAATAGCATATGGGCAAGTATTAGTTTTTGCTATAACCTTAAAACCTTTTGGAAGTTCTGAAATTTGATCATTATGACTCATCCAAACACTTAGTTTATTAGACTCATCACTCATCCCTTTAATAAGCTTAGATTTAGAAACAATTTCTACGTCAGTTTGACCAAACTCACCCTGTTTAGCAGCGCTTACTTTACCACCAAAAGATGTTGCAAGAGCTTGCATTCCATAACAAACACCTAGTATTGGAATATTTTTACTTAAAATATAGTCTTGTATATAAGGAGCATTCTTATCAAATACACTTTGAGGGCCGCCTGATAAAATAATACCTTTAGGATTAGAAAAATCAAAATCTTTTTCTTTTATCTTCCAATTTTTAACTTCACAGTAAACTCCTAAAGCTCTTACTCTTCTAGCTATTAATTGAGTATACTGAGAACCATAATCTAAAATTAAAATCTTATCACTATAAATATTTGTTAAAGTATTCATTTTTATTTTCTTATTTTATAATTTGAAGTTTCTTTTATCATTTCAAGATCATGGACATGAGACTCTTTTGTACTCATACTAGTTACTTTCACAAATTCAGCTATAGTCCTTAATTTCTCAATAGTTCCACAACCTGTAAGACCCATACATGATCTTAAACCGCCTATTTGTTGAAACACTATATCTAAAACTGACCCTTTGTAAGAAATTTTAGCCTCAACTCCTTCTGGAACTAATTTATCTGTGCTATTTTGAAAATATCTATCTGCTGAGCCATATTTTTGTTGCATAGCTCCAATAGAGCCCATACCTCTATAAGATTTATATTTTTTGCCATTAATTTCCTCTACTTCACCTGGAGCTTCATCAGTTCCTGCTAAAAGAGAGCCTAACATTACGCTAGAAGCTCCAGCTGCAATAGCTTTTCCTATATCACCTGAGTATCTAATACCACCATCTGCGATTACAGGAATATTAAATTTATTTGCAATTTCAACAGTATCAGAAATAGCTGTAATTTGAGGTACTCCAACACCTGTTACAATTCTTGTTGTACAAATAGATCCTGGACCTATTCCAACTTTAACAGCATCAACTCCAGCTTCAATTAAAGCTTTAGCTCCTTTAGCTGTAGCTACATTACCACCAATTAATTGAATATTTGGAAAAGATTTTTTAATTAATTTAATTTTCTCTAGCACACCTTTTGAATGACCATGAGATGAATCAATTGAAATAATATCAACTCCAGCCTCAATTAAACTTTTTACTCGTCTTTCTGTATTAGAATCTATTCCAACTGCAGCTCCAACTAAAAGTTTCCCATGAACATCTAAAACTGAATTTTGCCAACCTTCTAAAACTTTAGTATTTTTTACTTTTAAAACCTCTAAAATTTGCTTTTCTTCTGTCATATTTTTATGAATAATACCAAGCCCTCCAATACTAGCTAAAGCTATAGCTAATTTAGACTCAGTAACAGTATCCATTGAGGCTGATATTATTGGAATATTTAAAGTTATTTTTTTAGTTAGTTTAGTTTGTAGGCTAACTGAACTAGGAAGTATTTCGGAATAGGCTGGAACAAGTAGAATATCGTCAAAAGTTAAAGCCTCTTGCTGCTTGATTCTTAGCATAAATTGTGATGGTAATTTAATAATTACAACTTAGTATATCTTTTTATTTTTAAAAAAACTAGAATAAACATAAAAATATAATGATAAATAATAATATTGAAAATATATTATCTATATGTTATATTTTTTAAGAATAGTGGGGATATAGCTCAATTGGTAGAGCGTTTGCGTGGCACGCAAAAGGTCGTCAGTTCGATCCTGATTATCTCCACCAACTACTTAATAAATTTATTTATTTATATCTTACAAATATCTTTTACAAAGTTTTTAAATAAAATACCGCCATTTACACTACCTTCTAACTCAGGATGAAATTGAATTCCAAATAATCTTTCAGAGTCATCCATAATCATTTGGTATGGACAATCTAGAGTATTTGCATAATTTGTAAAACCTTTAGGAAGTATTGCTACTCTATCGTAGTGCTCCATCCACATTTCCATTTTATGATTATCAATATGTACACCTGACAGTAATTTATTAGTTTTAATTTGATTAACTTCTCTTTTACCAAATTCTGCTTTTTCCGCTTTAATAACTTTACCACCAAGTCTATCTGCCATAGTTTGCATTCCATAACATATTCCAAGTATAGGAACATTATAATTTAAAACATGGTCAGGAAGATATGGAGAATCATTCTCTGTTACACTTTTAGGTCCACCTGATAGAATAATACCTTTTGGATTGATTTTACATAACTCTTCACAAGAAATATCCCAATTAACTATTTCACAGCTAACATCTAAATTAGTGACATATTGTTTTACTAGATTTATATATCTAGCTCCATAATTTAATATAATTATCTCGGGATTGCTTTTCATATTTCTTGTTTCTAACATAAATTAATATAATTATTTTATTTAAAGTTGACTTATATTATAGTATTTTAATTTAAAAAATTAAATAGCTATAAATTTGAAATATATCCAAATTAACTACTAAAATATACAAAAAAGAGGAATCTAAAATAGACTCCTCTTGCTAAATTAATTTAATATTTATAATTAAAGATTATTATAAATATTCACTATTTTTTCCAAAATAACTTCATCTGTTAGTGAAGTTAATTGTTTTATAGCTGATAAAATACCATCTTTCTCAATAATATCAGCAACTTGTTTTGCTGCTGGGTCTTCTTCATTTCTAAAATGAAGAGTAATGGCTATAGCTTTAAGTAGATAATCATGATTTAACCCGTATTCAATAGTGCCTAATAAAGGTTTAACCAATCTATCATTAGCTCCAAGTTTACGAACAGGATCTCTTCCAACTCTTGTCACTTCATCTAAAAGAAAAGGATTTTTAAAACGTTTAATAATTTTTTGAATATATGCTTCATGCACAGCTGGGTCAAAATTATAACGTTTTACTAAAACAGCTCCACTTTCTCTCATGGTATTTAATACTTGATTAAATACTTCTTCATCTAAGATAGCATCTTTAATAAGATTAATACGTTTAAAAGATCCAAAGTAAGCTGTTGTAGCATGCCCTGTATTAAGAGTAAATAATTTACGCTCAATAAAAGCTATTAAATTATCAGTTAATTCCATCCCTTTGATTTGTGGAATTTCTCCCCTAAATTGAGTTGAATCTACAATCCACTCTGAAAATAACTCTACAGTTACTTGCAAAGGATCATTTTCAGCAGGGGGAGCAGGAGGCACTATTCTATCTACTGCTGAATCAACAAAACCTACGCATTCTTCAACTTTTTCTTTGTACTCTTCAGAAAGATGTTCAAATACATATTTTTTAAGAGTTGTTCCAGAATATAGCATATTTTCACAAGCTATAATATTTAAAGTTGTTAAAATACCTGAATCTATTCTTGCCTCTAAAGCTTTAGCTAAAGGTTTTGCTATAATTGCTAAAATATTAGCACCAACTGCTGTTGTAATGATGCTAGCTTCCTTAACAGCTTCAGTTAAAGCTATAAAATCTGTTGATAAAATACCAGAAACACCTTTTACTAACTCTAACTTATCTCCAGCTTCATCAACTATACGTACATTGTATTGACCTAAATCATTTAATAAATCAATAACTTTAGTATTAACATCAGCAAAAGTTACATTAATACCTGAATCTGCTAATAATTTTCCTATAAAACCACGACCTATATTACCTGCACCAAAATGTAAAGCTTTCATCTGCTACTCCTTTGTATTTAAAATGGCTAAAACCTCATCTGGGTTAGATGTAGTTTTAAGCTTTTCTAACGCTTCTTCATCATCTAAAGCATTGGTTATTGAAGCT
>JAWXTV010000020.1:0-7614 GCA_044433245.1 Psittacicella sp.
TCAAACTACAGGCCCTTCTGGAATTGGAGTCATTGCCACTGATCCAGATGGAAAAATAGTTTTTTCAATTTATTTAGGATATAAACTTTCAACCTTAAAAAGAATGCAGTTTGTGTCATTAATTAAAACTTTAAATTACCTAATAGATAATAATTATTCTTCAGATATAAAAATATTTAGTTATAGCCCTGTTTTAAAAAAGGATTATATAGAAGGTCTTCAAAAATTGATAGAATCTGATAAAACATCTATTAAAATTAAAAATGAAGCTTTAATAAGATCTATGCTAGAAATTTTAAATTCATATAATTATAATATTAGCTGGCATGATGCTATGGATCAAAGATCTCATAACTTCTTAAAGTTTGCATCAGAGCTTTCTAATAAAGCCTCTAAAAATCCAACTTATGAAGATAATCCAGATTTAGATATTTTAGAAAACTATATTCAAATGAATGATACTTTTAATTCTCAAGAAGCTAAGTTAAATAAAGTAGAGTTAGAGGATAAACCAAAGGCTATAAAACTTAAAGAGCTAGATAATAATCAAAATGTAAATTTAGACCAAAATAATAATGGTGATATTTATATCTTTACTGATGGATCTTGCCTTGGAAATGGAGCTAGTTCATCTGCTAATGGTGGAATTGGAATTATTATAAAGCAAGGTTCTAAAGAATTAGTTAGAATATCAAAAGGATATACCAATACAACTAATAACAGAATGGAAATGCTTGCTTTTATTGAAGCTTTAAAATATTTAAAAGAACATTCAAAAGCTCATCTCAAAATAAATATGTGCTTAGATAGTCAGTATGTATTAAAAGGAACTACAGAGTGGCTTCAAGGATGGAAAAAGAAAAATTGGAAAAACTCAGCAAAAAAAGATGTATTAAATAAAGATTTGTGGATGCAAATAGATACACTAGTATATCAAGAAGATATAGGTAAAAATATCCATTGGGACTGGGTTAAAGGTCATAATGGACATATAGAAAACGAAATTTGTGATGAGCTTGCTAAAGCTGGAGCTCATAACCCAACTCAGAAGGATCAATAATGTTAGAATATATAAAAACTTTAAATAATAACTATACTTATGCTTTTAATATAGACCAAAACCTAGTAATAGTAGATCCAGGTGAAGCAGGACCTGTAATTGAGTATATTACAAACTCTAAGTATACTTTTAAAGCAATTTTACTTACTCATAAACATGATGATCATATTGGTGGAGTAAAAGAACTTAAAGAGTTATACCCCTCTATTTTAATAATAGGACCTGATGAGATAGCAAAAACTCTTAAAATTGATAAAATAGTAGATAAAGATGAAGTTTTTAATCTTTTTGGAGAAAAAATTATCTCTATATTTACACCAGGACATACTGAAGGTCATAGTTGTTATGTAGTTCGAGATATGCTTTTTAGTGGTGACTGCCTATTTTCTTTTGGGTGTGGACGCGTATTTACAAATGACTATCAAGCAATGTATAAATCTTTAGCAAAACTTAGTATCTTGGATGATAACCTACTATTGTGTGCAGGTCATGAATATACTTTAGATAATATCAACTTCCTTTTATCTGAATTGGACAATTCCTCAGAAGAGTATTTATATTTAAACAATTATAAATCTCAAGTTGAAAACCTTTTAAAAGATGGTAAAGCTTCGCTACCAGTTAAACTAAAAAATGAGAAAAAATATAACTTATTCTTAACTTCTAATACTTTTGAAGAATTTTTAAAATTACGAGAATTAAAAAATAAGTTTTAAGATTAAAATATGAGTATATACGCTATTGGAATAAGCTATAAAAACGCTAGTGTTGATACTAGAGAGTTTGTAGCTTTTGATGAAAATGATAAAAAAAATATAGTACCTACTTTTTCTAAATATGACTTTATAAAAGGATCAGTTATTATATCAACCTGTAATAGAACTGAAATTTATGCAGATATTGATGAAACTAAATATAACCTAGCTCAAAATTGTGATAATAATATATTTCTTACAATTTTTGATATAGTAAAAAATTTTCACAATCTTGATAATAATAAGGCTTCGTTGGTTAAAGAAAAGTTATCTTTCTACAAGGATAAAGAAGCTGCACTTCACCTTTATAAAGTAAGCTCAGGTCTTGATTCTATGATTTTAGGTGATGGTCAAATTTTAGGGCAAGTAAAGCTTGATTACAAAGCCTCTTTAGATAGCTATAAAGATCATAAATTATCAATGAGCGTTTTAATTCACAAACTTTTTGAATCAGCTTTCAAAACAGCTAAATATATTAGAACCAATACTGATATAGGCTCTCATACAACTTCTGTTGCTTATGCAGCTTGCCTTTTAACTAGAGAGCATTTTCAAACTCTAAGTGAGCTTGACGCTATAATAGTTGGAGCAGGCGAGATGAGTTCCTTAATAGTTAAGTATTTAACTAAGCATAAGCCACCTAAACTTGTAATAGCTAACAGAACTCTTGCTAATGCTGAAAAATTAAAAAATAGCTTAGATAATCACGAAGATATTAAAACAATCTCTTTAAATGAGATCTCTTTATACGCAAAAGATGTAAATATTATTTTTACATCAACTAATAGTAGAAGTGTAATATTAGATGATAATACTCTTGAGAGCATACAAAAAGCAAGGAATTATAGAACTCTATTATTAATAGATACATCAGTTCCTCAAAATATTACGCCTAACGCTTCTAAAATTAAAGGGGTTATACATTATAATATTGATAGCATAAGCAATATAGTTCTTGAAAATAAAGCTCAAAGAGAGAAGTCTGCTGAGTTATCAATGACTTATCTAGAGGAAGAAGCTTCTAACTATCTAAAATGGGCTCAGGCAAAAATAAATAGCACCGTTATAGAATCTTTTAGAAGCTCATCTTTAGATATTAAATCTCATCTTTTAGAAGAGGCTATTAATGATATAAAAAATGGATCCAACCCAGAAGAAATTTTAAACTCTTTTGCCAATAAATTAACTAATCAATTGATTCATAAACCAACAACTTGGGTATCTCATTTTACTCAATATCCAGAACACTTAAAATACATAAAAGAATCAATTAAAACAACAGGAATACGATGAAACAATCTATTATAAATAAGCTTGAAGTATTAGCTGATAGATCTGAAGAATTAGAGGTACTTCTTAGCTCTTCTGAAACTATTAATAACGCTTCTCTTTTTACTAAATATGCTAAAGAAAATGCTCAACTATCTGAAATAGTATCTCTTTTTACTTCTTGGAAAAATGCTCACTCTGAAATAGAAGACGCAAAAGAACTTTTAAGCGACCTTAGCATGCAAGATATAGCTAAAGAAGAAATTGAAGAATTGAAAGCTAACATTTCCTCATATGAAAAAGATCTTATGATACTTTTACTACCAAAAGATCCTAATGATGAGCATAATGCATTTTTAGAAATTAGAGCTGGAACTGGTGGTGATGAAGCCGCTATTTTTGCAGGTGATTTATTTAGAATGTATTCTAAATATGCTGAGAAAAAAAATTGGAAAATAGAAGTGCTAAGTAGTAATCCAAATGCTCAAGGTGGCTTTAAAGAAATAATAAGCCTTATAAGTGGGCAAAATGTTTATTCTGAAGTTAAATTTGAATCAGGCGGACACAGAGTTCAAAGAGTTCCAAAAACTGAATCTCAAGGAAGAGTTCATACGTCAGCTTGTACTGTAGCTGTTATGCCTGAATTAGCTGTTGAAGATACTCCAGAAATTAACCCATCTGATTTAAGAATAGATACTTTTAGATCATCTGGAGCTGGTGGACAACATGTTAATACTACTGATTCAGCAATACGTATAACACATATTCCAACAGGAATTGTAGTTGAGTGTCAAGATGAGAGATCTCAACATAAAAATAAAGCAAAAGCTCTTTCTGTTTTAGCCTCAAGAATTAGTAAACTTGAAGAGGAAAAAAGAAATGCTGAAACTTCATCTATGAGAAAAAGCCTTTTAGGTTCTGGTGATAGATCTGATAAAATAAGAACTTATAACTATCCACAAGGAAGAATTACAGATCATAGAATTAATCTTACAATTTATCAACTAGAAGAAATTATGAATGGTAAACTTGAAGACTTAATTCGTCCAATCATGAATGAATATCAGGTGGAACAACTTGTTAATTTAGAATCTGAATAGAATTAAAATGAATTATAAATCCTGGCTAGATTATTCTTATAGTTTACTTGAAAATATTAAAAATTTTTCAAGTAATGAAACTATACTTATGCTGTCTTATATTACTAAAAAAACTAACAGCTACATCTATTTAAATTTAGATAAAAATCTAACTTTAGAAGAAGAAATCTCTTTAGAGGATTTCTTAAAAAGAAGATTAAATCTTGAGCCTTTATCATACATACTTGGTGAAGCTTACTTTTGGGACCTTACTTTAAAGGTCTCAAAAGATACTCTTATTCCGAGATCTGATAGTGAAACTCTAGTTGAAGTAGCTCTTGATAAACTTAAAAATATAAACTCTCCGTCTATTTTAGATTTAGGTACTGGAACTGGCGCTATCATATTATCTATAGAATCAGAACTTTTAAAAAATAAAGATAAAACTTTTAAAACTTTGGGAGTTGATTTTAAAGAGTCTATAATTGATTTAGCTAAATCAAATAGCAAACTTAATAAACTTAATACTAAGTTTATTCTTAGTGATTGGTTTGAAAATGTTAATGGAAAGTTTGATTTAATTGTTTCTAATCCTCCTTATATAGATGAAAGCGATGAGCACTTAAAAGATTTAACTTATGAACCATTAAGTGCTTTAGTTTCTAAAAATCATGGACTTTTAGATATTTTTTATATAATTAAAAATTCTAAGAACTTTCTAAAAAATAATGGTTATTTAATGATAGAACATGGTTATAATCAAAAAGAAGAGATAGCTCTTGAATTTTATAAAAATAATTTTACAGAAATTACAAATATTTTAGATTATAACGGATTACCAAGAGTTACAATTGGAAAGCTCTTGATTTAAAAGGATAGCTTATGAATACTATACATAATGTTCAAAAAAGATTATTAGAAAATCTTATAACTTTATCAGGAATATTAAAACCTATGGATGGTCATCTATATGGAGCTGATAAAGCATTTAACTCAATTGAGGTTTATAAAAAGCTTTATAGCTTAAGAGAAAAAGCAAAACTGTACTTTGATAAACATATAGACTCTGATAATGCTAGTGTTCAAGAAAAAGCTAAGTGTCTTTTAGACTTCTTTTTTATAAAATGTAAATTTAAAATATCAGATCCCACTATTAATGCTCTTGATCCATGGAAAGCTATGAGCTCAAAACCTATTTATCATGATGCTAACTCATACTATATTGATAAAGTTTTAGAAACTAAAATTGGATCAAATCTTAGTTTTTTTGCAATCATACTAGACCTTTCTGATCATTTAGGCATACCTTTTTATCCAATGTCTATAAACTCAATTTTATTCTTAAGATTAGAAATCAATGATAAAACAAGAATTAAAGTTTCTGATTATAAAGATGATTTATATTTAAGCTTTTCTAAAACTAAGTTATGTGAATATACTATCATTGAAAGATTTGTAAGCGCACTTAGAAAAGATAAAATTCAAATTGAAGATTTAAGAAGGCTTTCTATTAAGCAAATAGATCTAGCCTGTGTTACAGTTTTAAAAAGAGTATTTTTTGTTGCTGATGAAGCATTCTGCTCTATAGATGTGATACAGTGGTATTTATCTTTATACCCAAATAATACTTATGAGCTAAAAGATAGAGGACTTATGCTAGAAAGTAAAGAGTGCTATTCTCAAGCTTTAGAGGATTATAAAAAATTCATTAAATCTTATCCAAAAGATCAAGCAACCCCTTTTCTAAAAGAAAAGATTAAATCTCTAGAAGAAGAATCTTCAGGATTTACATATAACTAAATAAGGATTTTTCATGATAAAAGAACAAAAAATTATAGAATTAGGTGATATTAAAATATCTAATAACCTTCCTTTTGCCTTATTTGGCGGTATGAATGTTTTAGAATCTTATGATCTTGCTGCTCAAATATGTGAAGCTTTTGTTAAAGAAACTCAAAAACTTGATATTCCTTATATCTTTAAAGCTTCATTTGATAAAGCAAATAGATCTTCAGTTCACTCATATAGAGGGCCAGGTCTTGAAGAGGGTCTTCGTATTTTTGAAAAACTAAAAGCTAATTTTGGAGTTAAATTAATAACTGATATACACACAGAAGAACAGGCTAAAGTAGCTGCTGAAGTTATTGATGTTCTTCAATTACCAGCTTTTCTTGCAAGACAAACAGATCTTGTAAAAGCTCTTGCTGAAACTGGAGCTGTTATAAATGTTAAAAAACCTCAATTTATAAGCCCATCTCAAATTAAAAATATTGTAGAAAAATTCTATGAAATGGGTAATGAAAAAGTTTTATTATGCGAAAGAGGTGTGAACTTTGGTTATGATAACTTAGTAGTTGATATGCTAGGTTTCGACGTTATGAAAAATGAAACCAATGGTCATCCTATTATTTTTGATGCAACTCATGCTCTTCAATGTAGAGATAATGGAGGAGCTGCTTCTTCTGGAAGAAGAGATCAATTAGTAACTCTTGCAAGTTCTGGTATGGCTGCTAAAATTGCAGGTCTTTTTATTGAGGCACACCCAGATCCAAAAAATGCTAAATGTGATGGTCCATCAGCACTTCCTTTAAATAAACTTGAACCATTTTTAAGTAGAATGAAAAAAATTGATGAACTTGTTAAGTCTTTTGAGGATATAGATACTTCAAAATAAATTTTAAGTACTTAATAATAAGCTTATGATTTTTAAAATCTCACTTAATTATTTATTTAATAAATCTGGAAATCATTACTCCAGATTTATTAATATTTTAATTATTTTAGGAATCTTAATTGGATCTATTTCTTTAATTAGCACTCTTACTATAACTGATAGCATTCTTGGATTTCAAAAAACTAATATAATTAATCAAAATCCATATATTATTATAACTAGTAGAAGTGTCTTAAATAATAAAACAAACCCCCTTCCTTTTTCTAATAATCCAAATATAGAATCTATTCATTATATTAATAAAATGCAAATGCTTCTTAGCTCAGAAGGGAATTTAATTCCTTTAGAAATAGAAGGGGAGGATTCATTTAAATCTAAAAATATTTATAGCATTATTTTAAACACTTCTATAGAAGAAAGGTATAACTTTAAAGTTGGAGAAACTATCAACCTTACTTTAATAGGACAACCTTTTTATAGCTTATTTGGACCTATTTTTATAAAACATAATTTTCAAATTATAGGTTTTCAAAACCTTTCAACTGACGGAATCATACCACTTAAAGCTTCTAATAAACTTTTATATCAAAAGACTAATTCATTTTTAAGTTATAAAGTTTTATTAAAAAACCCTTTAGCTAGTTCTAACTTATTAATTCCCTCTTTAAAAAATAAATTTCAAATTTCATCTCCAATTAGTAGAAATTATCAATTTTTAGGTGCTATATCTACAGAAAAACATATAATGCTAATCATGATAAGTTTTATTATTCTAAT
>JAWXTV010000021.1:0-7302 GCA_044433245.1 Psittacicella sp.
CTGGAGTAATATTATCTATATTAAAGTATCTGTATTTGACTTTATCAGGACCATTCTTGCCAAAAACAACACAGGATGCTATGGTGTTTTTCCCCATTAAATGACTTATATCAAAACATTCCATAGAATTTATTTTAATATTTAAAATATTTTCTAATTCTAAATATCCATTTATTAATTGAGAATTTTTATGTAAATAATTATTTAGATTATTCATAGCATTTTTATTTGTAAATGATATTAATTTTGTAAATTTTTCTTTATTTGAGGAGATTATAACTTTAGATGATATTTTTTCTGATAATATTCTTTCTAAATAAAGCTTTGTTTTTAATTTAAACTCATAATTTATTGCTATTGCTGAGCTTGGAGATATTTCTAAATAAAATTGCTCTATAAAGGATTTTAGAATGTTTTCATAAGAGCTATCTTTTGGTGCTGATAAAAAATATGGGTTAGTTCCAAGAAGTTTTCCATGTCGTACAAAACTAATTTGTATACAATGGTTATTTTCTTTCGTAACTAAAGAAATAATATCAGCATTGGCTATGTTATTTAAAATTACATTTTGTTCAGTATAAATTTTATTAATAAGAGATATTTTATCTCTATATTCGGCAGCTTCTTCAAATAATAGATCTTTAGAGGCTATTAACATCTTGTCTTTTAAATATTTTAATACTTCATTATTTTTACCATTTAAAAATAATTTTGCATGTTTTACTTGCTCTAAGTATTCTTTATTTGTTACATAATTCATGCATGGAGCGCTACAACGCTTAATTTGATATTCAAGACAAGCTCTAGATCTATTTTTCATAAAAGAGTTACTGCAAGTTCTTAATTTAAAGATCTTTGGTATTATATCTATTGTTTCATTTATAGAGCTAATATTTGGATATGGACCAAAAAAAGTTCCTAATTTTTTAGAGAGATTTTTTCCTCGATAATAAGTAAATTTTGGGTATTCATCATTGGTTAATAAGATATATGGATATGATTTATCATCTTTTAGTAAGATGTTATATCTAGGTTTGTAATGTTTTATATAGTTTTGTTCTAAAAGCAGAGCTTCCATTTCAGAATTTGAAATAGATATATCTATTTTTGCAATCTTAGATACTAAAGCTTGGGTTTTAATATGCTTTAAATTAATTTTAAAGTAACTAGATAATCTATTTTTTAAGTTTTTAGCTTTTCCAACATAAATAATAATTCCCAAGGAGTCATACATTCTGTAAACTCCTGGAAGTTTTGGAGTTTTTTTAAGAAAATCTTTGTAATCAAACATATTTAATTAAATATTTTTTTCTTTAAAAATTCTGATAATATTTTCTAAATCTTCTTGGGTATCAACTCCAATTGGAGGTTCTACTAAAGCAAGATCTACATATATCTTATCACCATAATATATAGCTCTTAATTGTTCTAATTTTTCACTCTCTTCTAAAATGCTGCTTGGATAATTTATATAAGTATTTATATAACTTGCTTTATAAGCATAAAGTCCAATATGTCTTAGATAAGTATTATTTGAGTAATTATCTCTATTAAAAGGAATTTTAGAGCGTGAAAAATATATAGCTTTATTGTTAAAATCTTTTATTACTTTAACTATATTTGGATTTGATACATCTTTTTGATCTTCTATTGGATATGCAAGAGTTGAAATAGCTATAGTATCTTTAATGTTGGAAGCAACTTGGATGATATTTTCAGGAGGTATTAAAGGTTCATCTCCTTGAAGATTTACAATAATTTCATCTTTATTTATATTTAAAGTTTCAATAACTTCAGATATTCTTTCTATTCCAGATTGGTGAGATGATTTTGTCATTACAACTTCATTGCAGAAACTGGAGGCTATAGAATAAATTTGATCATTATCGGTTGCTATAATAATTCTTTTAGGATTTGCTTTTTCAGCCTGCTCAAATACTCTTTGTATCATAGGTTTTGAGTATATATCAACAAGAGGCTTTCCAGGAAATCTTGATGATTGAAATCTTGCAGGTATTATTACTATAAAGTTATTTTTCATAATCTATCTTAAGAGTTGTTAATATATGTGTTATTAAATCTTGACTAGAGCTTAAATCTGTTTTAAGGGTTGTATAGAACCAGTTATCTTGCCAGATATCTAAGTATTTTACAGCATCTTTTTCTGTCATAATTAAAGTTTTATTTAATCCTAAGGATATAAGTTCATTTTTAGATAACCTTTTATGATCTAGAATATTTTTGCACTCCATAATTTCTAAACCACTTTTTTTTAAAAGGTTAAAAAAATCAGTTGGATTTGCAATACCAGCTATAGCAATAATTTTTTTATTTATAAAGTAGCTAGATTGAACTTTTAGCTTAGAAGATGGATTTATAAAATTTTTAATTTTGTAAGATAATCTATATGGACTTTGTAAATCTTTTAAATTTTTATTACCTTTTAAAACATAATTATTAGCTGTTTGAAGTCTCCAAACCCCCTCTCTTAAAGGGCCTGCTGGAAGAGTTCTTTTATTCCCAAGACCTTTAATTGAATCAATCATAATAAGCTCATAACTTCTAGATAATTTATAGTGCTGAAGACCGTCATCACTTAAAATTAAATCTAATTTTAAAGGTTCAAGAAGTTTTACAGCTTCAAATCTATCTTTTGCTATAGCTACTGGTATATTAAGAGATTTATATATTAAATAAGGCTCATCTCCAACATCAAAGGATGAGTGAGTACTGTTTAAAAGAGTTGGGTATTTTAAATTAGATTTATATCCTTTTGATATTACCCCAACTCTTAAGCCTCTATCTTCAAGGAGTTTTGATAAGGTAATAATCATAGGAGTTTTACCGCTTCCTCCTATAGATATATTACCAACTATAACGATAGGTGTTTGAGATTTAAAAGATTTTATAAAGTGAGCTTTATACAAGAATCTTCTTATAAAAGTTACTAATCTAAATAATATACTAAACGGAAGTAATATAAGGCTTAGTATATTGTATTTTTTATACCAAAATTCCATTTAATCTATATCTTTATTTACATTAAATTGCATATTATAAAGCTTAGTATAGGTGCCATTATTAGAAAGTAGATCATTATGAGTTCCTTTCTCTAAAATCTCACCATCTTCTAATACAACAATTTTATCACTATTCAATATGGTAGATAATCTATGAGCTATTATGATGACAGTTTTATTATATTTATGTCTAATATCTGTTATAGCTTGCTGTATATATCTTTCCGATTCTGAGTCCAAAGCTGAAGTTGCTTCATCTAGTATTAGAATTGGAGCATTAAGTAAAAAAGCTCTTGCTATAGCTATTCTTTGTCTTTGACCACCAGATAGAGAAATTCCTCCTTCTCCAATTATAGATTGAAGCTTATTTGGTAACTTTTCTATAAATTCCCAAGCGTAAGCGTTTCTACAAGCTTGGATAATTTCTTCTTCAGTAAATCTTGTAGGATTTGGATAAGCTATATTATCTATTAAACTTCCATCAAATAGATGGATTTGTTGAGATACTACAGCACATTTAGATCTTAAGAATTGTAATTTATAATCCTTAATATTTACTCCGTCTAATATAATTTCTCCAGATGTTACATTATATATTCTGCTTATTAAAGCAGTAAGAGTTGTTTTTCCAGACCCTGAACTTCCAACTAAAGCTGTTATTTTATTTGCTTGTATATTAAAAGATACATTCTTTAAGCTTTCTTTGGGTGAACCTTTATATTTAAAGCTTACATTATTAAATGTAATATTGCCTTTTATATTATTATTTTCTATTTTTCCATTATCCTCTTCTGGTGGGATTTCCATTAGCTTGAATAATGTTTGACAGGCAGCAATACCTCTTTGAAGGCTATTGTTTACAGATAAGATAGATTTTACAGGTCTCATTAGGGCTAGCATAGATGAGAATACAACAGCAAATGTTCCAGCGCTTAAATGCCCATGAAAAAGTGATTTATAAGATGCTAAGTATAAAGTAACAGCTAAAGCAAAAGATGCTATAATTTGAATAATAGGGTCAGAAAAAGCAGCTATTAAGAAATTTTTCATAACTTTACGTCTCATATTATTACTTACTTCATTAAACCTTTTTTCTTCAGCTTTTTGTCCGCCAAAAGCTAAAATTACTTGGTGACCCTCTATCATTTGGGTAGTTGCATTTGTAAGAACTCCCATGCTTGTTTGGATTTTCTTATTAGTTTTTCTAAACATTTTAGAAACTATAGCTGTCAAAATGCCAACAATTGGGGCTATTATAAAAAGTACAACAGATAATCTCCAACTTGTATATATCATCATCCCAAGCAAAGCTATTATATAGAAAGCATTTCTTAAAATAGTGAGGAGTGTGGTAGCTGAAGCAAGGGCTACCTGTTCTGAGTCATAAGTTATTCTAGATACTAATTTTCCTGTAGCATTTACATCAAAAAAAGATGTTGGTAAAAACATTAAATGTTTGAATATTTCTCGTCTAATTTTCATGATAATATTTTGAGAAATCCAGTCTAAAGTATAGTTAGCAACTATAGAGCTAAGACCTCTTAAGGCGATAAGTCCAACTACAGCAAAAGCCATTATTTTCAAAAAATAGCTACCTTCTGATGTAAAGCCATCATTAAGTAGAGGTTTTAAAAGATAAATCATGTATGACTCAGATCCAGCGCTAACAGCAAGACCAATAGCTGCTATGATCATTAAAAAGATATATGGTTTAACATAGGGCAATAGAGCTTTTATAGTGGTTATAGCTTTTTGATCAGTATTTAAATTTTGTTCAGTATTATTTTCGTGATTATCCATTAATAAATAGCCAAGAGTCTTTATTTTATGTGTATTTATTTATTGTATATTATTACAATCTTTAAAATAAGAGAAAAAACTAATTATTTATAATTTTTAATGTTAGAATATTATGATTATTTTTAAAGTTAGTTAAAAATAAGTTATAAATAAATAATTTTAATAGGTTTTTTCTAATAAGGAAATTTAAATGGCGATTTCAACTAATATGAATCTTTTAGCTTTAGCTAATGTGGATCCTTATGTTCTAGCTGAAAATGAAGAATATATGAATGAGGTCCAATTAGCTCATTTTAAAGTAATTTTAGAGGCTTGGAAACAACAAATACTAGATGAGTCAACAAAAACTATTTCTCAAATGCAAACTGATAATACTAATTTTCCAGATCCAGTAGATAGAGCTTCTCAAGAAGAGGAGTTAAATTTACTTTTAAGAAGTAGAGATAGAGAAAGAAAACTGTTAAAAAGAATTAATAAAACTTTAGCTATTATTGGCAGTGAAGATGGTGAGTTTGGATTTTGCGAAGATTGTGGTTCTGATATAGGAATTAGAAGATTAGAAGCAAGACCTATAGCTGATTTATGTGTAGATTGTAAAACTATAGCTGAGGATCTGGAAAAACATAATTTAAAATAAATAAATTGGAGGCGCACTATTTTTAACTTTATCAAAAATTTCTTTAAGGTTGAAGAAGCAAAAGAAATAAAAGAAGCAAAAGAAATACAACAGCATGATGATATTGGTTTTTTAGTAAAGCAGCCTAGCAAGAAAATTGTAAACTTTAAATCTTTAGGGATTCAAAATATTGAAATAGATAAGAGGGTTTTAAACACCATTAACCTTTTAAAAGATAATGGTTATGATGCTTATATAGTAGGAGGTTTTGTCCGAGATATCTGTTTAGGGGCAAAGCCTAAAGATTTTGATATAGCAACTAATGCAACTCCTGATCAAATTAAATCTATTTTTAAGTTTCGCTGTAGAATTATAGGAAAGCGTTTTAAATTAGCTCATATAGTATATAAAAATTATATTATAGAAGTTGCTACATTTAGAAGAGATGCTAAAGATGCAAATTCTTCTAAGATTTCACAAAATGGTATGTTATTAAGAGATAACAATTATGGATCTTTAGAAGAAGATGTTTTAAGAAGAGATTTTACTGTTAATGCTTTATATTATGACCCAATCTCTAATACTGTAATAGATTTTTTTAATGGTCTTGAAGATTTAAAATTAAAGCAATTGGTTTTAATAAGAAAGCCATCTGTTAGTTATAAAGAAGATCCTGTAAGAATGTTAAGAGCTATAAGATTTATGGCTAAACTTGATTTTTCAATAAGTGAGTCTGATAGATTATCTATTCTTAAATATGGATATTTGCTAAAAGATATATCAAGAGCTAGAATTTTTGAAGAAATTTTAAAATTCTTTCATTATGGTAATGGTGTTAAATCATATACTTTGCTTGCTCAGTATAATATTTTACCAATTTTATTACCAATGCTTAAAAGGCAAGATAAAGCTCAGTTTAACTCTATAGAAAAGATTCATTTGCTTTCTTTGAGTTTTGCGGATAAAAGATTTAAATCTGGAAAAAGTTTAAACTCAGCTTTTATATTTTCTGTTTTTTATTGGTATGGATTTGAACAGTCGTATAGTTTTTTTAAGAGCAAAGGAACTTTAGATGATACTGAATGCTTTAATCGAGCTGCATCTCCAGTTTTAAGTGAGGTAGCAAAGATTTTTTCAATGTCAAAATTTAATACTGAGGTTATTCGTGAAATTTGGAATTTACAAAATTTGTTAATAAGCAAATCTTCAAATGATTTAAAAGAAGCTTTAAGATCGTATAGATTTAGAGCCGCTTATGATCTTTTAATACTTAGATCTTTAAATGAGGGTAATAAGTATTCAACTGAAATATTATTTTGGAAAGAAATGCAGAGATTGACAAATAGAGAGCAAAATATTATTTTTGAAAAAATTGCAAATTCTAATATGGTTTAATATAGATTATATAAAAAAAGGAAACCTTAAACAGTTTCCTTTTTTATTTATAACTTTATTTTATAAAAAGTTAAAGATGAGAGTCTAATAAAGAGTTTAAATCAGCTTCAGGCATAGTACCAATATGTTTAGCAACCTCTTTACCATCTTTAAAGATAATAAGAGTAGGAATGCTTCTAACACCAAAAGCAGCTGCTAATTCTTGATTATCATCCACATTTAATTTAGCGATTTGAACATCATCTCTATCATCTGAAATATCTTCTAAAATTTCACCCATCGCAACGCAAGGTCCACACCAAGGAGCCCACATATCTAAAAGCACTAAGCCTTTAGTATTTTCTAAAAGGTCTTTAAATTTATTGTCTGTTGTATGTATTATATCCATTTTTTAATTCCTAATTTATTTCTATAGAATTTTTTATTTGTATCTTCTAAAAGGTCTTTAAATTTATTGTCTGTTGTATGTAT
>JAWXTV010000022.1:0-7229 GCA_044433245.1 Psittacicella sp.
ATATAAGCTGTTGTTGTTTTACCATTAGTGCCTGTTACACCTATTACCTTTATTTTTCTAAAAGGGTAGTCATAAAAACTTGCACATAACTTACCTAAAATATTCTCTAAATTATGAATATAGAGTACAGCTGATGTATTTTTATACTCTATTAATTTATCTAACGCTTTTGAAGAATTTACAATAATAAGAGAGGCTCCAAAACTCAGAGCCTCATCTATATAATTTTTACCGCTAGTATTAGAGCCATCTAAAGCTATAAAAACATCATAAGGTTTTATATCTTTTGAATTAATTTGAAGGTCATTTAATTTTTGGTTTAGCTTAATTTTTATATTAAAAAAGCTATTAATCTTATCCATATAATAAAAATTTAAAAGTTAATTTAGAATTACTTCATTAGATTGTGTAATTTTAGAAAGAGTATGTGTAGCTACATAGTTATTAAGAGCTGATTTTGAAGCATATTGAGATACTTTAATATTTAAGGCTTTAACCTCAGCTTTTAAATTTTTATTTAAAACTAAACTTTGAGAATAAAGCTCATGCTGTCTTGCAGTTTTATGCTCAAAAGAAGAAATATACAACATAACTATAACTATTAAAACTATCAAAATAATATTTAAAGTATTTTTTCCAATAAAATTTTTTAAATTATCATTTATAAAACTAACTGTATTTTTTGCCATTTTTACACCTTCTGAGCTACTCTTAAAATAGCACTTCTTGATCTTGGATTTTCTTGAATTTCTTTTATAGATGGTTTTATATGTTTTCCTATCACCTTAAAAGATAAATTTTTTATACTTTCTTCATAGGAAATTGGAAGCTTAGATGGAAGATTATTTCTACTTTGATCTCTCATAAACCTTTTTACAATTCTATCTTCTAAAGAATGGAAAGATATAACACTTAATCTTCCATTTAAAGCAAGAATGTTATAACTTGATGCTAAAACTTTTTCAATTGAAGAAAGCTCACTATTTATAAAAATTCTAATAGCTTGAAAAGTTCTTGTTGCCGGATGTTTATTTTTATCTTTAAAGGGTATAGCATCAGAAATAACTTCAACAAGCTCTAAAGTTGAGGATATCATTTTAGACTCCTCTTTTAACTCTTGATTTTTTAATACTATAGCTTTTGCAATTCTTCCAGCAAAGCGCTCTTCTCCATAAACTTTTAAAACACTTCTTATATCATCAGAAGATGCTGAAGCTAACCATTGAGCAGCACTTAAACCCTCATTTGGATTCATTCTCATATCAAGAGGGCCGTCCTTCATAAAGCTAAAACCTCTCTCTGGATCATTTATTTGAGGAGATGAAACACCAAGATCTAGCAAAATACCATCAACTTTTCCAACTAAAGATAGTTTATCGAGCTCTTGCTCCATTTCACTAAAATTAGAAGAAATAATTTTAAATCTATTATCAGATATAGTTGATGCTTCCTCTATAGCTCTTGGATCTAGATCAAAAGAAATAAGCCTTCCTTTATCTGATAATTTTGAAAGAATTAATCTACTATGACCTCCTCTACCAAATGTTCCATCTACATATATTCCATCAGGATTTATATTTAAAGCCTCTACAGACTCATTTAGTAAAACGCTAATATGCTTATTAGAATTCTCAGACATAATTTATTTAATTCCAACTAAAAAAGTTAACTAAAATTATATTATATAAATAATATTTTAACAAACCATTAGTTTAAGCTGTTTTTACCATCTTAATCCATCTTAAATAAAAGGTTTAAATTATAATTTAAATATAGCAAAATTTATAGAAAAATTACTAATAAATAAATTATAATTAGGAATAATACTAAATAAATTTGGAGCAGAAACTATGTTAATCTCTAAGCATACTAGCAATATTTTCAAAAAATACGGATTAAATGAACTATACTCTTATATAAGAATTAATATTGATCCTATATATGAAAAATATGCCGATCCAATTCATGGAATAAATCATGTTCATGATGTATTAAACTTAAGTTTTGAGATTCTTCAAGACGAAAGCTCAGCTAGCGCTTATAAAATTATAATGATTGGATCCTTATGTCATGATATCTACGCTGGAAAAGATAGAAAAAATCATCATCTATTGGCTTATGAATATGTATTAAATAATCTAGCTCCTAAAGAATTTTTAACTATTAAAGAGATTACTATAGCAGCTCAAGTTTGCCTTGAGCATAGAGCTAGCTATAAAGGTGAATTTTCATCAATATATTCAGAAATTGTATCCTCAGCTGATAGGGGAGAACCAAAAGATATGTTAAGACTACTTAAAAAATCAATTATTTATCATAAATATCATTTTCATACTAACAGAATCAATACTCTTAAAGGTGCTGTAGAACATATTTTTGAAAAAAATAGCAGAACTGGTTATGCAAAGTATCCAGATATTTACAAAAAATATTATTCTCAAACATTAGAAAAAGTTTGGGAAGAAATTGATAACGCAAAAAAAATTGGTATAACTAGATATATATTCCAAAATAGATTTAAGCTTTATAAGCTATACATTAGCAAATAAAAAATAAAAAGCGCTAATCAAACTATAAATTAGCGCCTTATTAATATTCTAAATTATACTAAACTATCTATTACTTAATATTTTGAAGTTCCATAACTTTAGCTTCAAAAGCTCTTTGATTTTCAACATCAAATTGGAAGTATTCTGGAGCATCCCAAGCCATTTGGAATCTTTTAACAGCAGGAGTTTTGCTTGTTGCCTGTGAAACGCCTTATTAATCATACCATATTGCTCCATTTCATCAGCACTAAAATCGCGAGTACTTAAGATAATTTTAAGAGCTATTCCAAGGCCCATTTAGCGAGCCATTCTAGAAGCGCCACTACCAGGAAGAATACCCATTCCTACTTCCATTTGCATAAAGATTACTTTTCCACGAACTGCAAATCTCATATCGCAAGCTAATGCAAATTCATTACTACCTCCACAAGAGAAACCTGCGATTTTAGCAATAGTTGCTTAAGGAAGTTTACTTATTCTTTCTAAAACAACTTGAGGATCTAATAATTTTACATCTTGTCTTAAAATTGGTTCTGTTGACATATCTTTTAAAATATCTATATCATAATGAGTAATAAAAAACTCTGGATTTGCTGATTCAAAAACCACTACTTTAATATTTTTATCTACTTCTAATTTAGAAGCTAAATTATTTAAGTCAGATAGCATTGGAAGGCCTTGAATATTTACATTACCATAATCAAAAGTTACAGTTAAATCCCATTATCAAAAGCTGTTTTAAAAGTTGTAAATCCAGTATAAGTAACCATAATAGTTTCCTTTTTTTTAAAAGTGATTATTCACATATACTAATTAAAGCTATATTGGCAGTTTCTAGTATATAACTTTAAATATTAATTTTTATTTATTTGCTTTATATTTCCAAGCTATGAGTTTACTATAGCTTTCATATTCTTAAAGAACGATAGATAATATTTTATATGTATTTCAAAAGATTATTGAAAATAATTACACTTATTTGTAGTCTATAGCTATTAAAAATAATTACTATAAAAATTTATAAACTTATATTAAAATTATCTTTAAAAGTATATTAACAACTATAAAGAAGTTTATATGAAATCAGCAAGATGGTATGGAAAAGAAGATGTAAGAATTGATAATATACCAGACCTAGAATTTAATGATGATCAAATTAAAATTAAAGTTAAGTGGGCTGGGATCTCAGCTACAGATATTCATGAGTATTTAAATATTCCAATTCTAACCCCTGTAAAACCAAACTCCAATGATATAGCACACTCCGTTCCTATGGGACATGAATTTTCAGGAGAAGTTGTAGAAGTTGGTAAAAATGTTAAATATACTTCTGTAGGCGATAGAGTAGTTGTTGAACCTTTAATAAGCTTTGGTAGTTCAAATACACCTCAATATAAAAGTTATACATTTAATACTCAGCTAAATGGAGCTGGTTTTTCTGAATATGCTATAGTTAGTGAAAATAGAGTTCATAAACTCCCAGAACCTATTAGTTATGAGATGGGCGCTTTAGTTCAACCAATAAGTGTTGGCCTTGAAGCTATTAAACGCTCTAAAGTAAATATTGGTGATACAGCTGTAGTGGTAGGGGCTGGCCCTATTGGACTTACCATTATTGAAGGATTAAAATCAGCAGGAGCAAAATCTGTTATAGCAATTGAGTTATCTCAAAAAAGAAAAGAATTAGCATCACTATCTGGTGCCGATATAGTAATTGACCCAAATGAAATAGATCCTATAGAAGAAATATATAAGCTTACAAAAGGTAAAGGGGCTGACATCTCTTTTGAAGTAACAGGAGTTCAAGCTGGATTTAATATATGCTTAGATGCTATAAAAGCCATGGGTAGATTAATAGTTGTAAGTACCTGGAATAAATCTATATCTATTGATCTAAATAAAATCGTTTTAGGTGAAAAAGAAATTTTAGGGACTCTATGCTATAACAAAGATATTTTTGAAACAGCTATAAAATGGGTTAGTGATAAAAAAATTAAAGCTAATGGATGGATTAGTAAAAAAATATATATAGATGATTTAGTTAGTGATGGATTTAAGATGCTAACAGGCAAAAATAAAAATGAAGAGGTTAGAATCCTAGTAACCCCTGATTCTTCACTAATTAAAAAATAAGGAATTAATAACTTATGGTAAGTTATGTTTTTAAAAAATTTGATGAACTAACTAATATTGAGTTATACGAAATTGTAAAATTACGTCTTATAGTTTTTATTTTTGGCAGAAATATCAAAGAAGTTGATTTAGATGATAAAGACTATGATAAAGGAACTTATCATTTAATGGGGTATTTAGATGGCGAGCTTATAAGCTACTTAAGAATTTTGCCAGCTGGCTGCAACTATAAAAATATAAGTATAGGTAGAGTTGCTGTGATTAAAGAGTATAGAAGAAAAGGTTTGAGGAAAGAGATAATGCAAGAAGCTATAAAAAGAATAAAAGCACTTTGTCCAAACGATATAATTGAAATTTCAGCTCAAAGTTATGTAAAAAATTTATATTTAGATCTTGGTTTTATTCAAACTTCAGATGAATATATAGAAGTTGATATACCTCATATTCATATGATTTACAATAAATAATATGTAATTTACAACAAATAAAAAGGCTAGGGTTTTATCACCTAGCCTTTTTATTAACTAAAATAAACTAAACTAACTAATCTAAAAATTTATAAAATACTGCAAGGAATTTAAAGGTTATTTCTTTTGGCCATAGTAAGCATTATCCCCATGCTTTCTTAAAAAATGTTTATTTAAAAGCTCTTGTTGCATATCTTCTGTATGTCTGTTTATAAGCAAAGTATGAAGGTTCATTTTAGCAACTTCTTCTAAAACATAAGAGTTTTCAACCGCTTTTTCTGGAGTAGCACCCCAGGTAAAAGGTCCATGAGATCGTACCAGAACTGCAGGAACAAAATTTGGATCCAATTCTCTTTCTTTAAAGGTTTCTACAATTACTGAACCTGTTTCTTTTTCATACTTACCAGAAATTTCTTCCTTTGTCATATATCTTGTACAAGGTACACTTCCATAAAAATAATCAGCATGAGTGGTTCCTAATGCTGGAATATCTTCACCAGCTTGCGACCATGGAACAGTACTTGGTGAATGAGTATGAACAACTCCACCAATATCTTTAAAATTTCTATAAAGCTCTAAATGGGTTGGAGTATCTGATGATGGATTAAGACTACCTTCAATAACCTTACCAGTTTCAAGACTTATAACAACCATATCCTCAGCCTTCATAGAATCATAGCTAACACCAGATGGTTTTATAACCATAAGCCCTTTTTCTCTATCAACCCCACTTACATTACCCCAAGTTAAAATAACAAGATTTAGTTCCTTTAGAGCAAGATTAGCTTTAAATATTCTTTCTTTTAACGCTTCTAACATATTAAACCACCTTTTTCCATTTTTTCTTCAAGCCAACGTTTTGCTTTTATTACTTCAAAAAGTGGATCTTCTGATTTTTCACTCCACATTTCTATCATAAAAGCACCACGGTATTTGATTTTTACTAGATATTTAAAAAAGCTTTCAAAATCAACACAACCTTCACCAAAAACTACATCTCTAAACTGACCTTTACATTCTTTAGTTACTTTATAAGTATCTTTTAAATGAAAAGCTACAATCTTATCTAGACCTAAATCAATTTCACTATATATATCATCATTCCAAGCGCTTAAATTACCAATATCTGGATAAACACAAAACCAAGGAGATTTTATTGCTTCATCAAAATATTTCCATCTAGTAATAGAGCTCATATATTTAGTATCCATAATTTCAACAGCAAGCATAATTTGATTACTAGCAGCAAGATCAGTTGCCCACTTTAAACCCTCTAAAAAATCTTTTTGAGTTTGTGAATCACTTTCTTCATAATAAACATCATATCCAGCAAGCTGAATTGTATGAACACCTATATCAATAGCTAACTTAATTGCTTTTTCCATAATTTCATAGGCTTTTTGCTTGATAGAATTATCATGAGATCCAAATGGAAATCTTCTATGAGCTGATAAACACATCGATGGAATATTTACTCCTGTTTTTATCTGAGCCATTACAACTTCTACTCTTTCTTCTTTAGACCAATCTAATCTTGCAAGTCTTAAATCATCTTCATCTATTGAAATCTCAACAAAATCAAAACCACAAGCTTTAGCACTAGCTAAGCGTTCCTCCCAAGATAAGCTCTTAGGTAGAGCCTTTTCATAAATACCTAATTTATGTTTACGCATACTAATTACCAGTATTTATCAATTTCTGTAGCTAACTCTTTAGCAACCTTAACCCCAGTTTCAGAACTAGCAAGGGCTCGACCTGCTATGAAAGTTTTTGCTGGAATTCCTTTAAATTTTTCAATTGCATCAGGGGTAATTCCACCTGTGATAGAAACTTCAAGACCAAGATTAGACATAGCTTTTATTTTATTAATATCTTCATCAGTCCAGCCAATTCCAGCAAGATCAGCATCACGAGATCTATGATATATAGCTTGTTTAATTCCTAAATCAACCCATCTTTTAGCATCTTCAAGAGTCCAGCTACCATAAATTTCTATTTGAATTTCTTTACCATATTTATCAGCTACTTTTTTAGCAGCTTCAATTGTAGCTATATGAGCAGCAGCACAAACAGTTAACCA
>JAWXTV010000023.1:0-7181 GCA_044433245.1 Psittacicella sp.
AAGATATCATTTTTATAAATAATAAACCTTTTTTTAAAACTCACTCTTATATTAAATTTAGTATTTCCCATAGCCATGGTCACATAGCAATTCTAATTTCAAAATCCCAAAGTATAAATAACCTAGGTATAGATATAGAGATATTTAATAAAAAATCCGATAGGATTATCCAAAAATATGGATCTAGCTCAGAGATTAAATGGTATTTTAAAAAAAATAATTTATCACAACGGAAAAAATTTTATATTAGCTGGTGTTCAAAGGAGGCTTTTTTAAAAGCTTATGGAATTGGAGTTTCTCACCTCTTAGAGATTAGCTTTATACCTAATAAAAAAATATTTAGCAGCTCAATTGGAAAAGGTAAAATTAAATCTTTTGAATATAAAAATATCTTTATTTCAATTTTTATAAATTCTTCAATAAAAGATGAAATTAATAATATAACATCTTATAATTTTCAATCTGATAAATTTAGAAAAATTAAAGAATCAAAATTTCAACTTAACTATAAAGTAAATTCTATAAAGATTCTATAAAACCTTTTAAATCCAATAAAGATTTTATTTTATAAATATTTTCAGATGTAGCTTTCCCTGAAGTGTAAGTAGACTCTATTAAAAAATTATAACCAAGATTTGCATTAATACCAGAATTACAATCAGACAGCTTATCCCCCACCATAAAAGAGTCTTTTTTAACTATAGAAAATTTATGACAAGCATCATCAATTAATTTTGAGCTTGGCTTTCTACAATCACAATTATCTTCAGGTAAATGCGGACATATAAGTATATCTTTAAAATATATTCCACTTTGCTTTAAAATATCCTCCATCCAATTATGTAGCTCTTTTAACTCTTGAGAAGAAAAATATCCTCTACCTATACCTGATTGATTTGTCACAATAAAAAGATAATATCCTTTTTCTATAAAGTACTTAAGAGAATCTAAAACCCCATCTATAAAAATAAATTTATCTTTATTAATATTATATCCAACATCTATATTAATAGTTCCATCTCTATCTAGAAATATGGCTTTATTCATTTTTCATCCAAAATATTTTTAATAAAAATAGCAGCCTGTTTACTTGAGTCTTTTTGTAAAACTTTATGAATCTCATAACATTTATTAATAATATAA
Source organism: Psittacicella sp. (assembly GCA_044433245.1). Taxonomy (GTDB): domain Bacteria; phylum Pseudomonadota; class Gammaproteobacteria; order Enterobacterales; family JAWXTV01; genus JAWXTV01. The sequence goes on from JAWXTV010000023.1 coordinate 1,144, forward strand.
CTATTATCTATACTTAATAAATTTACCAACTCTTTAGCCAAGTTTTCTGAAGTACATTCATCCTGAATAAATTCTTTAAAAATCTCTTCATCTGCAATTAAATTTGGAAGAGTAACATACTTAGTTTTAACCATTTTCTTAGCTATTTGATAAGTTAGTTTTGACATTTTATAACCAACTACAGTTGGGGTTTTTAAAAGCATAGACTCTAGAACAGCTGTACCTGAAGTAATTAAAGCAGCATCTGACCTTCTTAAAGCTTCATGAGTTCCATCATGAATAAATTCTATTTCATCAGTAGAGATATTATTACTATTACAAATATCTTGAATTTGAACTAAAGACTCTTTAGAGTTATAAGGAATTAATACCTTTATATTAGAAAAAGTTTTTTTTACTAAATCTATAGCTTGAATAAAGAGCATAAATAAATTTTTAATCTCCGAGGATCTAGATCCTGGAAGGATAGAGATAATTTTCACATCAGAAGATCTAATATCTTTTATCTCTTTACAAGGATTTAAAGGAAGCTTATCAGCTAAAAAATGGCCTATAAATTTATATGGAGTTTTATATTTTAAGTAAATTTTCTCTTCAAATGGTAAAATTCCAAGAACCAAATCTGTAGCCTCTTTTATCTTAAAAATTCTTTTTTCTCTCCACGCCCAAATTGATGGACTTATGTAATGAACTGTTTTAACCCCATTTTTCTTTAGCTTTTTTTCTATTGGAAGATTAAAATCAGGAGCATCAATTCCTATGTAAATATCTGGAGGATTTAAAATAAAAAAATTAGAGACTTTATGATTTAATTTAATAAGTTTTCTTAAATTTAAAATAACTTCTGTAATACCCATAACAGAAAGCTCTTTTAAATCAAAAAGTGATAAAAGCCCCTCTTTTTGCATTTTAAATCCACCAACACCCATAAAAGAAGCGTTAGGGTAGATTTTTTTAAGCTCTATTATTAAGCTAGCCCCTAATAAATCACCTGAGGCTTCACCCGCTACTATAGCTATATTAATCTGCTTTTTGGTCATTTACTTTGCGAGATTTTGATTTAACAATCCCTCTTGTAGAATATATAAAAAAATCCAGGTAAGAATCAACATACTGATTATTACTATTAAACTTTAGAGCTTTTAATTTTTCAATAACTTCTTCACGTGATTTAAGATCAAAAATAATTCTATATCCAGTTTTAATAACATGAATATCCTCTTTTGAAAAACCTCTACGTAAAAGTCCTGTAATATTAATACCGCAAGCTACAGCGTGATTGCCCTGAACTAATACAAAAGGTGGGATATCTTGGTTTACCATACTTCCACCACCCAACATAACATGCTCACCAATAACAACAAATTGATGAACAGCAGATAAGCCACCCATCACAACATGATCGCCTAAAGTAACATGCCCTGCTAGAGTTGCATTATTAGATAAAACACAATTATTACTGATAGAGCAATCATGAGCTATATGCACACCTATCATTAATAAATTATTATTACCAATACTTGTAACGCTAGTTCCTTGAATAGTTCCTCTATGTATAGTTACATATTCTCTTATGCTATTATTATTGCCAATTATAGTTCTTGTATCTTCGCCTTTATATTTTAAATCCTGATTTACTTCACCAATACTTGCAAATTGATATATTTTATTATTATTACCAATCTCTGTACAACCAGAAATAACAACATGTGAATTTATTATGTTATTACTTCCTATACTTACATTTTCTTTAATATAAGTATAAGGACCTATTATAGTTTCATTTCCAATAATTACATTATCTTCAACAACAGCATAAGCCTCAACAACTACATTTTTACCTATAACTACATTTTTACCTATAATTGCAGTTGAATGAATAATGCTAGTTGAGTCTATTTTACCAAAAGCATCTTGCATTTATACACCTCTGCGTGCACACATTAATTCCGCTTCACAAACAACTTGAGAATCTACTTTAGCTACAGCTGTAAATTTAGTAATGCCTCTTTTATGTTTAACATAATGAACTTCAATTTCCATTTGATCACCTGGACGAACTGGAATTTTAAATCTTGCTTTATCAACACTTGCTAGATAATAAATTTCCTCTTTAGGAATTCCAAAAGATGTAAATGCTAAAAGTCCTGTAGCTTGCGCCATAGCTTCTAGAATTAAAACACCAGGAAATATAGGTTTTTTAGGAAAATGCCCTGTAAAACAAGGTTCATTAATGGTGATATTTTTAATCGCTTTTAACCATTTTTGATCTTCATAATCTATTACTTTATCAATAAGTAAAAAAGGATATCTATGAGGTAATAATGACATTACTTCATCTATATCTAAAATTTTATTATTTTTTAATTCTTTATTTTCCACCACTAACTACTTCCTTATCTTTTTTTTCTAACTTTTTAATGCGCTCATTTAATTTATTAATTTGAAGAACTAAAGCTGCTGTCTTTCTCCAATCTTTATTCTTTTGAGCTGGTATTCCAGATGAATATACTTCTTTAGCTTCCGTAGATCTCATCACCATACTCATACCGGTAATTGTAGTTCCATCAGCTATAGTAATATAACCATTTAATACGCTAGCACCACCAATCAAACAGTACTTACCTATTTTAGCCCCACCTGCAACTGTAACAGCACCGGCTAAAGCACTTCCATAACCAATTTGAACATTATGCGCTATTTGACAAAGATTATCTATAACTACATTTGACTCTATAACTGTATCAGAAAGACTTCCTCTATCAATACATGTAGAAGATCCAACCTCAACATTATCTCCTAGAATTACTTTTCCAATCTGAGGTATTGCAATCCAAACCCCTTTATCATTGGCGTGACCAAATCCATCTCCACCTATAACAGCATTAGATTTGATAATACAAGATTTACCTAAAACTGTATCACTTTGAATACTTACACCATCACAAATAAAAGAATTATTTCCTATAGTAACATTATCCGCTATAAAAACATTTGATGATATATAAACATTATCACCAATAGAAACATTCTTTCCTATATAGGAAAATGGCCCTATAACTATATTTTTGCCAATTTTTGCTGTAGAATCCACTTTTGATAAATCATTAATTGAACTAAAAACTCTTATTTTAAAATTTAAAAGCTTAGAAATTTTAGCATAATCAACATATGGATTTTTAGATACAATTAGATTAGGTGTTTTAGATAAGTTAATAAACTCTTCTTTTAAAATAACTATACCAGCTAGACTTTCTTTTAAACTACTTTCATGCTTTTTATCCATCATGAAAGATATATCTTTTGATGAGGATTTATCTAAAGCTGCTACTGATTCTACCTCATAAAGTGGATCACCCACAAAAGATGATCCAACATAATCTGCTAAGTACTTTAATGTAAACTTTTGCATATTTTATTATTTATAACAAACCTTATATTGATTAAAAAGCATTACATATTTGAATTCATATTTGAATTAGACATTGAATTTTGTTGAGCTGCTTTATAATTTATTTTAATTTGAGCTAATACTTGAGTTGTAATATTAGCATTAGTTGGTCCATATACTAGAGCCTCTTGAGGGAATACATAAGTATAACCATCTTTTAATGCTACAGCTTGAGATGCTGTAGTTATACTTTTCATTATTCTATCTCTTGCTGTAGCTTGTAACTGTTGAGCTTCTTTTTGAGAAGCCATATAGTTTTTAGAATAAGCTTGTTTTAACTCAGTTATAGTATTTTCTTGAACTGTAATTTGAGATTTAGTTAAAGTTTTATTAGAAATACCTGTAGTTAAAGCTTGAACATCAGCATTAATAGTTGCTTGTTGAGTTTTTAAGCTATTAATCTGTGGTTGCATCACTTTATTAATTTGAGCTACTAATTGCACTCTTAAAGGATGATTTTGAAACAAGTAAGGTACATTTACATAAGCAATACTGTTTGTTGCAGCCATTGCTGGAACTATACCAAAAGCTGATACAAGACCTGCTAATACTGCTATTTTAGTTGTTTTTTTCATTAGTTTACTCCAAAATATTGAATTTAAATTTAAATTTAAAAATTACTGATTAAAAAGATCCGCCAATACTAAATTGGAATGGTTCAGTAACTTCATAAGAGTATTTCTTAATAGGCAGAGCATAAGAAAATACTATTAAACCTATAGGAAGTCTCCACTCAAAAGCAATACCAGCAGAAGCTGTTATATCGCCTGGTTTATTTTCATCTATACCATAATACGCTGTATCTGCTGATGTCCAATTCGTATCCCAAACAGATGCTCCAGCTACAAAGAGTTTAGTTCTAACATGGTTTTGATAAGCTTTATGAACAAATGGAGTTGGAACTATAAGCTCCAGTGATGCTATAGCCATAGCATTACCACCAATTATATCATCAGAAATATCTGTATAATCTGACTTATCAGTAGTTAAAGCTTGTCCACTTGAGCCATATATAGCCCTTGGCCCTATTGTTCCACTTTCAAAACCAGGTAGAGAATCTATCCCTCCGGCTGTATATAAATCATAGAATGGAACTTCTTTTCCATCATATCCATTAGCATAATCAAATAAGCCATGAATCTTAAGGACATACTCTTTAGACTTACTTAATGGAATATAATGTTTAACATTTAGACTTATTGTATAATATCTATCTGTAAATACAGGAGTAGAAACAGTTGTTCCTAAACCTATATACGTACCAGACTGAGGAAAGTATCCTCTATTTAAATCGTTATAAGTAATACCCGCATTCAGTAATAAGTCAAAATGACTAGATGACCATGAAGTAGCTCCTATTGATTTTAAATACAAAGCTTCAGTGTACTCTGGAGTTAAATTACTTATACTATTATGTTCCAAAGTGGCACCAACATAATAACTCCAATAATTATTAATAGGAATAGTAAGATTTTCTGTTATACCATATGTAATTAATGTATAGTCAGCATCATTACTATCATCCTCTTCTGATGTATTATAATCCGAGTAAAACACGCTACTAGATAAACCAATTCCAGATCTTGTAAGATATGGATCATCATAACCCAAGGTTAATGATTTATAGCCATCTTCTGTAACACCCGTTAAACTTAAAGTCGTCCCTAAGCCTAGGAAATTTTTCTTAACAATAGATGCTTCATAAGTTACACCAGAATCACTTCCATAACCTATACTAACACTAAAGCTACCAGTTTCCCTTGGAGAAACTTCGTAATTTAAATTTACAGTATTAGCTTTATCTTTTGTGGCAGTTACTTTAGGGGTTACTGTATTAAAGAACCCTGTTCTCATTAAATTGCCTTTGCCTTCAGCAACTAAAGCTGGAGAATACAAAGCATCTGGCTGCTGAACTATTCTATCTCTAAGAGCTTTATCTGTAGTTACAGTGTTTCCTGTAAAAGTGATATTATTAACATAAATAATATGACCAGTTGTTATAATAAAGTTAACCCCTACAGTATTATTATCATAAGATGGATCTAGATTTACCTTAGCATTTGCAAGACCTTTATTGTACAAATAATTAGTTATTGCAGTTTTAAGCGCATTTACCTGATTAATATTAAAAGTACCTTTAAGTTTTGCTTTATGAATTATTTTATTAATATCTTGTTGATATAGCTGTATATTTCCAAAAGCTCTAACTGCACCATACTTATAAACTTTTCCTTCCTGAATATCTACGACTAAATTAACTTTAGTATTATTATCTTCTTTGTGTTGAACTACATTAACAACTTTAAAATTTGCAAAACCTTTAGTTAAATAAATACTTTGCAATTTATTTATATCTTTAGATAATCCTTCCTTTGAATACAAGCTAGTTGAGAATAAATTCCACCAAGAAACATCTGGCCTCATACCAAGTTGTACAACTAAAGATTTTGATTTAAATTTATTAGCCTTCTCTATTACTATAGATTGTACTCTCGCTTGTTTATTTTGAACTATATTATAAGAAAGAGCTATTTCTGATGGAGTCTTATAAGTTAATTCTGGATGAATTTCTACATTAAAGTAACCC
>JAWXTV010000024.1:0-7152 GCA_044433245.1 Psittacicella sp.
CTTAAAAATAGATAATAGAATTTTATAAGAATATATATTATTTTATATATTCTTATTTTCCTATTAAAATTAATCTAAATCTAGTTTAGAGTATTAAAATTATATTTACTTCGTAAACGAATTATTTCAATAACTGAAGGAATCTTTATATTTAACTCCATCACCTCTAAAGAAATTTGCTATAGTATTCCCACCAAATGCCTGTAATTCACTTACTAATTTTTTCCAGTACTTATGGTGATTAGGGTAGTTTTCTTTATAAACCCCCATATCAGTTAATTCTTCTGTTGCTCTAATATTGCAATCTTCTGTAAAGTTATTATTTTTTACTAAATTATCTAAATCTTCTGATTTCATTTTACTTAAAAATTCTAAATCATTGTCATGTCATATAAATATACTGATGTCCGTACCATATCATTATCATTATGATTATATAAATATATATTTTAAGTTTTGTAATTAGTTCTAGTTACATAAAGTAAAAAATATATACCTAAATCAAATATGAGTAATTATATGTCAAAGGTGGGTAATAATGATATTAAATGGTATTGCTATTGTAATGAAATTGCTTTATTAGATCCTTAAAGTATATTTTCTATTTACATTTAATTTATAAATTCATACAATGAAAATCCGTACTAAAAATTTATAACTACCCTAATAGAGGTTTTTTTAATGTGTGGATTTGTATTTTCTTCTAGCACTCAAACAAATTTAAAAGATTTTCAAAATGGATTTGATGCTATTTTTCATCGCGGACCAGATAACCAAAGTGTAACTCAAGAAAATGGTGGTTTTTGGGGCTTTCATCGTTTATCTATTATGGATCTTTCAAATAATGGTAATCAACCTTTTGTATATAATAATGTAGAAGCTATATGTAATGGAGAAATATATAATTTTAAAGAACTTCATGCTTTATTAGAATCCTCTTATAGTTTCCATTCTGGTAGTGACTGTGAGGTTTTAATACCTCTTTATAAACGTGTTGGCTTTGAAAACATGATGAAAATGTTAGATGCTGAATGCGCTATTGTTTTATTTGATAAAGATCTTAATAAAGTTATGGCAGGACGTGATCCTCTTGGAATTCGCCCAATGTTTTATGGTTATGAAAAAGATAATGGAAATATAGCTTTTGCATCTGAAGCTAAAGCTCTAATACCATTTTGTAATGATATAAACCCATTCCCACCTGGATATATCTATAAAGATGATAAATTTATTTGTTATAACAATATAGCGGATCCAAAAACTATTATAGATCAAGATGTTGATACAATTGGAAAAAATATAAAAGAAAAATTAGAAAAAGCTATAATTAAACGCTTAGACTCTGACGCTCCTTTAGGGTTTTTACTAAGTGGTGGGCTTGATTCATCTTTGGTATGTGCTGTTGCTCAAAAATATTTAGATAAACCTATTAAAACTTTTGCAGTTGGAATGAATACAGATCCAATAGATCTTAAATATGCAAAAGAGGTAGCTGATTATCTTGGAACTAACCATACTGAAGTTATTATAACTAAAGAAGATGTTTTAGGAGCTCTAAAAAAAGTTATTTACCATTTAGAAACTTGGGATATAACAACAATTAGAGCAAGTATTGGAATGTATTTAATTTGTAAGTATATCCATGAAAATACAGATCTTAAAGTTCTTATGACCGGTGAAGTAAGTGATGAAATCTTTGGCTATAAATATACTGATTTTGCTCCAAGTGCTGAGGAATTCCAAAAAGAAGCACAAAAACGTATTAATGAGCTTTATATGTATGATGTATTAAGAGCTGATAGATGTTTAGCTGCTCACTCTTTAGAAGCGAGAGTTCCTTTTGGTGATATAGATTTTGTAAATTATGCAATGAGTATTAATCCAGAGCGTAAGATGAATACCTATAATCAAGGTAAATATTTATTACGTCACGCTTTTGAAGGTCTTGATTATTTACCTAATTCAATCTTATATCGTGAAAAAGCGGCTTTTAGTGATGCTGTTGGGCACTCTATGGTAGATTATTTAAAAGAAGCTGCTGAAGAAATGTATTCTGATGTAGAATTTAGTGAGAAAGCAAAATCTTATACCCATGGAACTCCTTTTACTAAAGAGTCATTAATGTATCGTGAAATTTTTGAAAGTTTTTATCTAGGACAAGCTAAATGGATTAAAGATTTTTGGATGCCAAACAAAACTTGGGAAGGATGTAATGTAAATGATCCTAGCGCTAGAGTTTTAAAAAATTATGGTGATAGTGGAAAATAATACTTAAATAGTATTGTTAATTTACTAATCTAATCTAATAAAAAATTAATATTATATTTTATATATCAAAAATATATTAGATAACTTAAAAAAGAAAACCACTAAATTTTAGTGGTTTTTCTAATTATTATTTATATCTTTAAACTAAATTACTAGACTTCCAGTTAACTTATGATTGATTGGATTTATTCTATCAACTTTAACTTTTACCTTATCACCTAGTTTATACTCTTTATTTTTAACACTAAATTCTTTTAATTCAGGAAGAGTTATAGCATCTTGAAGAGTTGCAAAAGGAATAAATACAGAAGCTCCATTAGCACTTAAATTTACTCTAAATCCAGGTTTTATAATATCTACTATGTCAGCTTCATAGATAGTGGATTTTTCTTCCTTTTTAAAGTAAAGATCATAAAGCCAATTTAATACAGCTCTTTCAACTTGACGATTTTTTCTTTTAGCTAGAAGGAGTTTATCTAACACCTCTTGAGATATTTCTAAATCACTTTTTGAATCTTTTATAAGATTTTTAAGAACTCTATGATTTATCATATCAGAGTATTTTCTAATAGGAGAAGTCCAGGTTGCATAACCTTTAAGCCCCATAGCATAATGGGCATCATAAGATGAGCTGAACTCTACAAAACCTAAATATTGTCTTAAATATATACTTAAATGCAAATAATTATTTTTAATTAAAAATTGATTTACTTTTATGTAGTCTTCTAAATTATCAATATTATTAATATTAGATTCTATTAAGCTATAATCTTTAGGGTCTAACTTCTCTTTTAAATAAGATTTTACAAGATTTAAATTTAACTCTAAGTAACCAAGGTGAGTATTAAATATAGCACCCGCTTTATGAGATTTAAAATAAGAAGCTGCTGAGATATTTGCAGCTATCATAGCTTCTTCAACAACCTTATTAGATGTTGTTCTTTCTGAGGCTATAATATCTAAAATTTCACCTTTATCACCTATTTTAAAAGAGTAGTCTGGTCTTTCCATAAAGATTATAGAATTTTGATCCCTATAAGAACTTCTTGCTTTCATGAACTCATGAAGTTCTAAAAGCTCATCTTTAATATCTTTAGAAAGTCTTACTATATCTTTACCTTTATCTAAAAAGTTAGACACTTCGTCATAACTTAATTTTGATTTGGAAATTATTTCTCCAAGATCAAAAGATATATTAGATTCATCTATACTCCCATCAAAATTAATATTAATCTTACAAATTACAGCGGGTCGTTTTTCGCCTTCTTTTAAAGAGAATATGTCTTCTGATAAAACTCTTGGAATAAGAGGTATATTAAAAGTTGGTAAATATTGGGTAAATCCCATTTCCAAAGCATGTTTGTCAATAGTTGAATCAGGAGTTACAAAAGATGTTGGATCAGCTATAGCTATATATAAAGACCAAAATGATTCATTTCTTTTGATATACAAAGCATCATCGATATCAAGAGTTGATTCGCTATCTATAGTTACAAAATTAAAATCTGTATAATCCTTTCTTAACTCATTATCAATAAATGTTTTTTCATTATTTTCTAAATAAATTTCTTCATGTTGCTCAAATTTATTTAAAGTTACCCACCAAGGAAGAAAAGGGTCATTATTATGGCAAATAAATTTAGTTACTTTAGCTATAATTTTATGATCTCTTAAAGGGTGAGATACTATAGTTGCAAGAACCCAATCTTTAGGTTTTAATTCAATAGGAAGATCTGTAGAGAAAGAAACCTCTTCTTTAAAACCTTGGATATCAGTTGATAGATCAAGAAAGGATTTTGTATTTCTAATAACAACCTGAGCCACTATTTGCTTAAGTCTCATTTCCACAAGTTTTGTAGGAACTGCCTGCTCTCCACCTCTATTATCTGGCTCAATTTTTGCTTGGATAATATCACCTGATAATACTTTTCTCATATTAATCGGGTTTATAAAATAACTTTGATCTTGAGTTTCTAAAAATCCAAAACCTTTTTCATGAGATTTAACAATACCTTCTACGAAAACTTCTTCTTTTTTAAAAGATTTTTTAAGCTGAGCAAGAGCTTGGTTGTCAAAAAGCATTATATATCCTTATTAGATTGTTACCATATGGAAGCCAGCATCAACATGAAGTACTTCACCTGTAATTCCAGAAGCAAGATCTGAACATAAGAATGCAACAGTTTTGCCCACATCTTCTATAGTTACAGTTCTTTTAAGTGGCGCTATTTCCTCATACTCTTTAAGCATTTGTCTAAAGTCTTTAATAGCAGAAGCTGCTAAAGTTCTAATAGGACCTGCTGATACAGCATTAACTCTAATTCCTTCTGCACCTAAAGCTGATGCACTATAACGAACATTAGCTTCTAATGAAGCTTTAGCAAGACCCATAACATTATAATTAGGAACAGCTCTTTCAGCTCCAAGATAAGTTAAAGCTACAATACTTGCTCCCTCATTTAGCATAGATCTTGAATATTTAGCCATAGCAGCTAAACTATATGAGCTGATGTCATGAGCTATAGCAAAACCTTCTCTTGATACAGCTTCTAAAAAATCACCATTTAATTGATCAGTTGGTGCAAAGGCTATAGCATGAACAAATCCATCAAATTTTTCCCAATGGTTTTTAAGTTCTAAAAAGCAATTTTCTATATCTTTATCAGTTGAAACATCTAAAGGAAGAATAATTTTTGAGTTAAACTCTTCAGCTACTTTTTCAACCCTTTCTTTTAATTTGTCATTTAAATAAGTAAAAGCAAGCTCAGCTCCAGCATCATGCATAGCTTTTGCTATACCGTAAGCAATAGATTTATTATTAGCAATACCTGTCACTAATATTTTTTTACCTTCTAAAAAATTCATATTTAATCCTTATTAATATTAACTTTTATATTTTACACTGGATTTTCAGAATTGAAAAACTCAACATCTAATCCAAATTCTTTTTCTATAATTTTACCAAGATTTTTAATACCGCAAACTTCTGTTGCATGATGTCCAGCTGAGAAAAACTCTATATCATTTTCCATAGCTTGATAATAAGTTCTTTCAGACACCTCTCCAGTTATAAAGCAGTCCATTTTTTCATCTATAGCATCAATAATATAGTCTTGAGCAGCTCCTGTACATAATGCTAGAGTTTTAATTAATTTTACACCTTTTCCTAAATGAAGAGGTTCTCTGTTAAGCTTGGTTTTAAGGAGTTTTGAGAGATCTTGAATACTTACAGCTTCTTTAAATTCACCTTTAAATATTAGTGGGTTATTTTTAAAGCTTTCTATATTACTAAGACCTAAATCTTTTGCTAAAAGAGCATTATTTCCAATTTCTTTATGTATATCTAACGGAAGATGATAACTTAACAGGTTTATATTATTTTGCATTAATAATTTAATTCTAGAACCTTTCATACCTATTAAAAGTTCTTCTTCATTTTTCCAAAAATATCCATGATGAACTAAAACACAATCTGCGTTAACTTTGATAGCATGTTCTATTAGGTCTTTTGAGGCACTAACTCCTGTCACTACTTTAGATATAGATCTTTTTCCTTCAATTTGAAGACCATTTTTTGTATAGTCCTTAATATTTTTAGAGTTTAGTAGATCATCTAAATATTTTGCAAGATCTAAATTTGTAATTAAATTAGCCATAATTTAGAATATAATTTCTATAAATTTACGTTTTCCAACTTGGTATATCCCTTCTTGAATAGGGGTATTTTCAAAAACCTTTTCAGAATTAAATTTAATAGCACCAGCTTTTAAAAGTCTTAAAGCTTCGCTAGTTGAACTTACAAGTCCTGCTTCTTTTAAGCCTTGAGTTATTAAAAGCTCTTTTGAAGCTTGGAATTTTTCAATATTTTCAGGAATTTGATTTTTGCTGAATCTATTTATAAAATTTTCATGAGCTTTTAGAGCATCTTCTTTGCTGTGGAATCTTTCAATAATTTCTTTAGCTAATAAAATTTTAATATCTCTTGGATTAGTTCCATTTTCTACTTGAGATTTAAATGATTCAATTTCTTCAAGAGGTCTAAATGATAAGCTATTAAACCAATCCCACATAAGACTATCTGAAATAGACATTACTTTACCAAACATTTCATCAGGAGCTTCACTTATCCCTATATAGTTACCAAGAGATTTGCTCATCTTTTTCTCACCATCAAGACCTACTAATAAAGGTAGTGTCATAACAACTTGAGGCTCTTGACCATTATCTCTTTGAAGCTCTCTTCCAACTAAAAGGTTAAATTTTTGATCATTTCCGCCAAGTTCTATATCAGCTTTTAAAGCAACAGAGTCATAGCCTTGAAGTAAAGGATATAAGAATTCATGAATAGAAATAGATTTATTATCTGCAAGTCTTTTTTTAAAGTCATCTCTTTCAAGCATTCTAGCTACAGTATACTGAGAAGCAAGTTTAATCATCCCAACACTTCCAAGTTCATTAAGCCAAGTTGAGTTGAAATCTACCTTAGTTTTTGATGGGTCTAAAATTTTAAAAATTTGTTCTTTATAAGTTTCAGCATTTTTTAGAACATCCTCCTTCGTTAAAGGAGGTCTTGTTTTATTTTTACCAGTCGGATCACCAACCATACCTGTAAAATCACCAATTAAAAAATGAACTTCATGACCTAAATCTTGAAATTGTTTTAATTTATTAAGAACTACAGTATGTCCAAGATGTATATCAGGAGCTGTTGGATCTGCCCCTAATTTTACAATTAAAGGTTTATTAGATTGTAATTTTTTGATTAAGGATTCTTCAGAGATAATTTCTCCAACACCTCTTTTTAATTCTTTTAATTGTTGTTTTATATTTAGAGTCATATTTTTATATAATTAAATTATCTATTTTAATATAGTATATTTTTTC
>JAWXTV010000025.1:0-7081 GCA_044433245.1 Psittacicella sp.
AATCACCAAATTTCCAATAATTAAGATTATGCAAGCATCTCACATCTTTAGATTTTCCATATGCTGAAATTTCATATCTCTTATAACCAGCCTCTTCTAAAATGCTAAGACCACTTTGAGATAATTCATATAAATAATCATCATCTGGAAGATTTTTAGGTACATCATGAAAAAATCTAGTATTGGGTTCAATAGTTAATTGATACCAAGAAATATGATCTGGTTCTAAAGAGATTGCGGTTTTTAAATCGCTTTGCATATCCTCTAAAGTTTGATCCTTAAGGCCATACATTAAGTCTATATTAAAACTTTTTAAATTTTTAATAGTTTTTAAATGCTTTATAACTTTTATAGCATCATCTTTTGAATGAATTCTTTCTAAAAATGCAAGCTTATTAGATTGAAATGATTGAACACCAATAGATATTCTATTTACACCATTATCTACGTACTCTTGAAAATATTCTGTATTAAATGCTCCTGGGTTTGCCTCCATTGTAACTTCTAAATCTTTTGAAACTTTATAATTATCTTTTATAAAATCTAAAATCTTACCAATAGAAGAAGCTTTTAAAGAATTTGGTGTACCTCCCCCTATAAAAATAGTTTGAATTTCTCTTCCTTGAATATATTTTGCATCATTTTTAAAATCTTGAATTAAGTGATTTGTATAAGCATCTTCATCAATACTTCCCTTTATTTCATGAGAATTAAAATCGCAATATGGGCACTTATGAACACACCATGGTATATGGATATAAACACTTAGAGGTGGCAGAGTTTTATTTAAATTCATATTAATTATCTTGTAAAATGTTAAAAACAGAGTTTAAAGCTATAGTTCTGTGGGAGTATTTTGCTTTTTCTTCAATACTCATTTGGCCAAAAGTTTTCTTAGCGTCTATCACATAGAAAATTGGATCGTAACCAAAACCTTTATCACCAGATTTTTCATTTAAAATACAACCTTTAACCCTTCCAACACCAATAATTGGCTCAGGATCTTCCTTATGAGTCATAAAAACAACAACACTTATCATATAAGCTCTTCTATCACTTCCTTCAAAAGAGCTCATTTCTAATAAAAGTTTATTAATATTATCATTATCTAAAGCTTCATCTCCCGCAAATCTTGCTGAATATATGCCAGGACTTCCTTTTAATGCAGGCACTACAAGACCTGAGTCATCTGCTAATACATAAAAATCTTCTGTATAATCAAATACAGATCTTGCTTTTTTTATAGCATTTTCAATAAATGTCTTACCATCTTCAACTGGACTTGGAATATCAAAATCTTTTAATGAATAAAATTCTAATTCACAATTTTTATACTTATCTTTAATCTCTAATAATTTTCCATGATTATGAGTTGCAACAATAATTTTATTCATACTTACTTTTCCTAGATTTATGCTATTATTTACTAAATATCATAATTTAAATTAAGCGCTTTATAAATTTTTTGTTAGAAATTTATAAAGAATTCAATAAAATAGGGAAAAAATATGTCTCAATATATATTTACTTCTGAATCTGTATCTCAAGGACATCCTGATAAAATAGCGGATCAAATTTCTGACGCTATCTTAGATGCTATTCTTGAACAAGATAAAAAAGCTAGAGTTGCTTGTGAAACTTATATCAAAACTGGGCTTGCTTTGATAGGTGGAGAGGTTACTACATCTGCTTGGGTTGATACTGATGATATAGCTAGAAAAGTTATAACAGACATTGGATATGTATCTTCAGAAATGGGATTTGATGGTAATTCTTGTGGTATCTTAAATAATATTGGTAAACAGTCTCTTGATATTAACCAAGGTGTTGATAGAGAAGATCCGTTAAATCAAGGAGCTGGTGACCAAGGAATAATGTTTGGCTACGCTTGTAATGAAACTCCAGAATTAATGCCCGCTCCTATTTCTTACGCTCATAAGTTAATGCAACAGCAAGAAGTTGTAAGGAAAAATAATACTCTTTCATGGTTAAGACCTGATGCCAAAAGCCAGGTAAGTTTTGTATATAATGATGAAGGTAAAATCCAATATGCTGATACCATTGTTTTATCAACTCAACATAGTGAAAGCGTAACTAACCAAGAAATTCATGAAGGTGTTGTAGAACATATTATTAAACCTATGCTACCAGAAGAATTTATTACAAAAGATACTAAATTCTTAATTAACCCAACAGGACGTTTTGTAGTTGGAGGACCTATGGGAGACTGTGGTCTAACTGGTAGAAAAATTATAGTTGATACTTATGGTGGAGCAGCAAGACATGGTGGTGGAGCTTTCTCTGGAAAGGATCCATCAAAAGTAGATAGATCTGCTGCTTATGCTGCTCGTTACGTTGCAAAAAATATAGTTGCTGCTGGAATTGCTGATAGATGTGAGATTCAATTATCTTATGCTATAGGTGTTGCTGAACCTGTATCTATATTTATTGAATGCTTTGGAACCGAAAAAATTTCTAAAGATAGAATTATCGAATTGATTCGTAAATTCTTTGATTTAAGACCTTACGGATTAATTAAAATGCTTGATTTAATTCAACCAATATATCAAAAAACAGCTTCATATGGACACTTTGGTCGAGATATTTTCCCTTGGGAAAAAACTGATCTAGCTCCAGCTTTAAGAGATGCTGCTGGCTTATAATTTATAATTAAAGTTAGTCTAAGAGCGCTTAAAAGACTTTTTATTTTAAATTTAAAGATTTTCTTAGGCGCTCTATATTCAAATTATTATAAAAATAAATCCAGACCGAATGACTTCTTGGAAATTCCTGCTTTATAACAGACTTTAAAATATTTTTAATATTTTTCTCTGTTAAAATAATTTCTTTATGAAAATAACCAAACTCTAAATAAAAATTCTTTATTTACTTTTATAAGGTAAAAACCTCTATCTTTTTTATAAGTCTTTACGCTAAAACTTCTAAAATTTTCTTCTAAAGTTAAGTTTCTTTGAACTATATTAACTATATCCAATAACGGTACTAACATTCTAATTTCTCAATAAATAAATTTAAATTGATCTAATAAACTGCTTTTAAAAAGAAGATTTCAAAATAATCTTTTAACTAAAGTAAAACTAATATAGATAATTTTTATAAATGTCTTTGAATAAATATAAGCAACTCTACAAGCAATATTTTTATCTAAAATAATTTTACATTCAAAAAAAAACCTACTTCCATTAAACTTAAATTTATCAGCTGTTTTAATCTTTGGGTTGGCTAACTTGATTAATTTAGGAAGTCTATTTTCAATATCTTTATAAATTAAATTTTTATAGTCAAAAGATATAGAATTAAAAAATTTTTTAAGGTATTTATTTTCATCATAATATATATTCATATCCAACCCCTTTTTAGATATTAAATTATATATGATATATTTTTAAAAAACGCTAAAATACATTCAATTTCTTGTATAATCTATAATATACTAATAATTATTAAAAGGGATTAACTTTAAATCTCAAAATTTCAGATAGTTTTACATTTTTGATGTTCAATTAATTTAAATATAGGAGTTAAAATGGTAGCTGTTGCTGAAAAACGAAAAATGGGTATCGTCTCCCTGACGGTATTTGTAGCAGTAAATATGATGGGTTCCGGAATAATCCTTCTTCCTGCAGATATGGCTTCTCTTGGAGGGATTTCTTTATTATCCTGGGTAGTTACAACAATAGGCGCTCTACTTATTGCTTATAGCTTTTCCAAAGCTGGTAAATACTGCAAAAAAGATGGTGGAATGAGCGCTTATGCTCAATCAGCTCATGGAAAATCTGCCTTTTTTATATCTTCATATGCATATTACATATGTCTTATTATAAGCGCTGTGGCTATAGCTGTTACTTTAATTAGTTATTTAGCTGTATTTGTACACTGGCTTCAAGCGCCAATTCATCAATTTATTGGTGTTGTAATAGCTTTAATAATTACAACTTTTATTAATTTTATAAGTCCTAAAGCAACTGGAAGAATATCTCAATTTACTATCTGGGGAGTTATTATACCTGTTGTTGCATCTAGCCTTATAGGATGGTTCTGGTTTAAACCTCACTTATTTGCTACAGCTTGGAATCCTCATCACATTACCTTTGGAGCTGGTATATCTAGTGGTATTGCTATAACATTATGGGCTTTTCTAGGAATTGAAACAGCTGGAGCTGTATCTAATTCAGTAAAAAATCCTGAAAAAAATGTTCCTATAGCAGTTATGGCAGCTACTATATTTTGCGCAATATTCTATTTAGGATCTACAGCTGTAGCTCAAGGTATAGTTCCAAATAAAATTCTAGCAGCCTCTCAAGCTCCACTAGGGCTTATATTCTCATATATGTTAGGTCATACTGTAGGATCTATTATAGCTATATTATCAGTAATAGCTTGTCTTGGATCTCTTCTTGCTTGGCAATTTACTAATGCTATGGTTGGTAAAGCTGCAGCAGATGATAAACTATTTCCTCAAATTTTTGGATTATCATCAGACAGAGGAATTCCTATTATTGGTATGATTATAATGCTTATTCTTGAACTAATAATAGCAGCATTAAGTATCTCTAAAAACTCATTAGAAACCTTTAATATCTTATTAAATATGTCTGTATTCTTAAATCTAATACCTTATATTTACTCTATAAGCGGAACAAGTTCCCTTCTTGCCAGAAGAGGATCTTCAAGACGTGAATACATAACAACAGTTATATGCAGTAGTGGTGCTGTAATCTATAGCCTATATGCTGTATATGCATGTGGACAAAGCGCTGTATTCTGGGGTGCTATAATAGCTCTATTTGGATATTTATGCTATGGATATATAGCTTCAAGACAAATTAAAAATCAAATTGCTAAAGGTGAATTGGTAGAAAAATATTAAATAAAATTATAAATCTTTATAGTACTAAGTATTGAAATAATAAAATTAACCCCTATATTTAAATTAAACTTAAACATAGGGGTTAATTTATGGTAAATACAAACAATCAAGAAACTCTAGGGTTTCAATCAGAAGTAAAACAACTTCTTCAACTTATGATTCACTCTTTATATTCAAATAAAGAAATTTTTCTAAGAGAGCTTGTATCTAATGCTAATGATGCTATAGACAAGGCTCACTATCTTTCAATTAAAGATTCTTCACTAATTACTCCAGAACAATATAGAATAAGAATCAAAGCTGACAAAGAAAGCTCAACTTTAACTATTAGTGATAATGGTGTTGGAATGACTAAAGAGCAAGCTAAAGAGCATCTTGGTACTATTGCAAAATCAGGAACTAAAGAGTTTTTAAAAAATCTTGAAACTTCAGAATTACAAGATAGTAATCTAATTGGTCAATTTGGTGTTGGGTTTTATTCATCATTTATAGTTGCTCACAAAGTTGATGTATATAGCTTAAGCATAACTCCTAATAGTCAAGCAATAAAATGGAGTTCAAAAGGTGAGGGTGAATATACTTTAGAAGATTCTGATAAAAATACCATTGGAACTGAAATTGTTCTTCATTTAAAAGATGATGATAAAGAATTTTTAGATGAATGGCGTCTAAAAGAAATTATTACAAAATATTCAGACCATATAAGTACTGACATAGAGCTACTCACTTTAATAAAAGATGATAAAGGTGAAGAAACTGGCTCTAAATGGGAAAAAATAAATCAAACCAAAGCTCTTTGGACTCTTGATAAATCAAAAATTACAGATGAAGAATATAAAGAATTTTATAAAAATTTAACTCACGACCATCAAGAACCTGCAGCTTGGGCTCATAATAAAGTAGAGGGTAACCTTGCTTATACAAGTCTTTTATACCTTCCAAGCAAAGCTCCATGGGATCTTCAAAATAGAGATCAAATAAATGGTTTAAAACTTTATACTCAAAAAGTTTTTATAATGGATAACTCTGAAGCTTTCCTTCCTAAATACTTAAGGTTTATAAAAGGCTTAATAGATGCCAACAATCTACCTTTAAATGTTTCAAGAGAGATACTGCAAGACAGTAAAATAACTGCTGCTCTTAAAAAAGCTATAACTAAAAGAGCTTTAGATTTACTTTCAAAGCTTAACAAAAATGATCCAGAAAAATATCAATCTTTTTGGAGTGAATTTGGCAATGTATTAAAAGAAGGTATTGCTGAAGACTATGCAAATCAAGCTAAAGTAGCTGCTCTATTAAGATTTAGCTCAACTAAAAATAACTCAAATATCCAAAATATAAGTCTTGCTCAATATATTGAAAGAATGAAAGAGGGTCAAAAAGATATTTATTATCTAACAGCTGATAGTTATAATGCTGCTAAAAATAGTCCACACTTAGAATTATTTGCTAAAAAAGACATAGAGGTTCTTTTACTAAGCGAACCTATTGATGAATGGATGCTAAGCTATCTTCCAGAGTTTGAAGGCAAAAAACTATTAAGCATTACAAAATCTGATCTAGATTTAGGAGAACTTAAAGATTCTCAAGACTCTATTTCTGAAGAAAAATCTAAAGAATATGCAAATATTCTTGAAAAGATCCAAGAAATATTAAAAGATAATGTAAAAGAAGTTAAAATAACAAATAAATTAAGCTCATCTCCTGCGATAGTTTCTACTTCAGGAGACCAGATGACAACTCAAATGGCAAAACTATTCCAAGCTACAGGACAAGAAGTTCCCGCTATTCAATATACTTTTGAAATTAATCCGGAAAATGAATTAGTTCAAAAAATATTTAGCTTAAAAGAAAATGAAAACTTTTCTAATTGGGTAAAAGTTTTATTTGATCAAGCTATCTTAGCTGAAAAAGGTAGTCTTGATAATCCAACTGAATTTATCAAAAATTTAAATTCTTTATTATTAATTTAAAATATTTTAGATGCTCTATCTTATTAAATCTTCCCAGAAGGTTATCAGATCTAAACTAACCAGCCTTCCTTCTAATATATTAGAGCACTATAAATATGATTATAATAAGCGCTTAGAAAGCTTAAGTGCTTATTATATTTTTAACTTATGGCTTCAAAATAACTTTAAAAAGTACGACTATTTAGAAGATATCATTTTTATAAATAATAAACCTTTT
>JAWXTV010000026.1:0-6781 GCA_044433245.1 Psittacicella sp.
GCAATGGGGATTATAATGAATATTAGAGTTTTAGAATACTTAGTTATGTTAGCTGAAAAGAAACATTTTAGAAAAGCAGCTGAAGCTTGTCATGTAAGTCAGCCAACTTTAAGTGAGCAGATAAGAAAGCTTGAGTCCTCTTTAAATATTAATTTATTAGAAAGAACAAGTAGACGAGTTATATTTACTCAGTCTGGTTTGCTATTAATAGAACAGGCAAAAGTTATTCTTAAAGAGGTTCAAATTTTAAAAGATCTTGCTTTAGCTCAAAAAGATGAAATGTTAGGACCTCTTCTTCTTGGAATGATTCCTACTTTATCCCCTTATATTTTACCAGATGTACTAGAGGAGTGTGGGAAGTCCTTTCCTGAGCTATCTATACAGCTTTCAGAGCTTAATACATCTGAATTATTAGCAAGATTAGAGCTTGGTTTAATAGATTGTGCTATAATGGCGATAGTTCCTGAAACTGATGCTTTTATAGAGATTCCTCTTATTGAAGAAAAATTTAAGATTGCTGTTTCTAAGAAAAATCCACTATCTAAAAAAGAGTATATATCTAATTTAGATTTACAAGAGAGTAAATTTTTAATTTTAAATGAAAATCATTGTTTTGGAATTCAATCTTTACAATATTGTATTTCAGCAGGTTTAACAAAATCTCTTACATATAATTTAGATAATTTAGAAACTGTAAGAAATCTTGTAAAAATAAATTTTGGTATTGCTTTTATGCCAGAGTTAGCTTTAAAAAGCGAGGAAGATATAGAATATTTAAATTTTAAAGATACAAATCCTTATAGAGTTTTAGCTTTAGTTTATAGACCTGGATCACCTCTTAAGAATAGATATGAAAGAATTGCTCAAGTTCTTAAAGTAATTTTAAATAAGAAGTTAGCTTTAAATGACTAAAATAAGTATAAGGGATCAGAAAAGAGAATTAACTAGAAAGGCAATTATAGCAGCTGGATTTAATCAATTAAGTGCTGAAAAAGGCTTTTCTAATATTAGTTTAAGAGGAGTTACTAAGCAAGCTAAAATTTCTCCTGCATCTTTTTATCATCATTTTAGTGATATGAATGAACTTGGTTTAGTTATGGTTGATGAGGCTGGATTAATTTTAAGACAACTTTTAAGGCAAGCTAGAAAAAGGATTATTAAAGGTGGCAATACAATTTTAATTTCAGTTCACCTATTCTTTGAGTTTATTAAAAATAACCCAAATACTTTTAGACTACTTCTTAGAGAGAGTTCTGGCACTTCTCAAGAGTTTAGAGCTGCAGTAGCTAGAGAAATTAAACATTTTATAGAAGAATTAGCAGAGTATATGACAGATGTTAGTAAGTATTCGTTTTCATATGCTTATGAAGTTTCTGAAGGGATGGTTATACTAGCTTTTTCTTCAGGAGCTAGTATTTTAGATTTAAATTTAAAGGATTCTTTGAAATTACAAAAAAGATTAATAAGGCAGTTATTTATGATTATTAAAGGAGCAAATCTTTTAGCTAACAAATCTTAAAGTATTCTTAGTTAGTAATGAGGAGGTCTTTCATCCTCATTAGACTTAAAGATGTAATCTTGAGAGTTTTTATCTTCATATAGATATTGTATAACTTGCTCTAATCTAGAAATTCTAATCTCTTGATTAGATATTATTTCTTGAAGATCCTCTATTAATTTTTCTTGAAAACTTAATTTGGTTTCTAGCTCTATTATTTCTGAGTCTTTTTTTATATTCATATTTATATTTTAAGTAAACTTACCTATAATAAAAATATATTATAAAAACTATCTTAATAAGTAAATTGAAAAAAAAATCTATAATTATAAAATCTTTATTAGTAGCGGTTCTGTTTTCCTCTTATAGTTTAGTAAGTTATGCAGAACCTAATACTAATACTGTTATGATTTCTTCAAATGATAATGTAACTAATGTATATAAAGCAACTTATAGTAATATATTGAACTCTACACCAAAACAAACTGTCCAAGAAATAAACTCAAAATCATATGCAACTGGAGTGTTTTTTGCAGACCTTGTAAAGCAAATGAATTCAGGGCTTATGATTAATAAATTGAATCTTCAACAAGTTTTAGATGGATTTAAATATACTTTAACAAATAATGGTAAAGTAAGTTCAGAGGATGCTAATAAGTATGTCAATCAAATTATTAATGATAAAACTTCTTTTAATGCAAATATGCAATCTGACTATTTAAAAGAATTTTTAAAGTTAAATAAAAATGCTCATAAAACTTCAGATGGTTTAGTTTATATAATTAAAAATCCGGGAGTTGGTAAAATATCTAGATCAGATACTATATTTATGCAATATAAAGGTCAATTAATTAATGGTAAAGTATTTAGTGAGTCAGCTAAACCATTTAAGATTGCTGTTAATAATAGTATATTAGGAGTAGCAGAAGGTCTTAAAATGATTGGGAAAGGCGGGGAAGTGACTCTTGTTATTCCAGCATCCCTTGGGTATGGAAATGCTGCAATTCCTGGAATCCCAGCTAATTCAACTTTAATTTTTAATATAAAAGTTTTAGCTGTTAGCTAATGAAAAGTTCTTTTTTTATAACTTCAGCTCCATTTTCATTTGAGGCAGAAAAGGCTTTTGATAAGGTATTGAAAGCTATATTGAAAAATGATATCTGCTATATCTTTTTTTATGGAGATGGGGTTATGCAAGGAAATTCTAAAATAGAGTACTCAACTGATGATTTTAACATTTTAAAAAGTTGGGAAGAGATAGCTCTTAAATATAAAATAAATTTATATTTTTGCTCAACTTCTGTAGCTAATAGAGGAGTAACCTTAAGTAAAAATATACATTTTATTACTTCTGGAGTAAGTGAGTTTTTAATAGAGTCTATAAATTCTGAAAGAGTTGAGCAGCTATGATAAAAAAAATTGGAATTTGTATAAATCAAGAGATAGATAATGGGGTTAAGTATAGAGACTGTGTAGACTTTATTTTGGCTTCAGCAAACTTATTTGAATCTAATGTTTTTGTATTTTTTTTAAATGATAGCGCTTTAATGCTTGATCAGCATGATTTTGGTATGCATACTAAAGATTATCAAAAGAAATTGCAAATGCTGGAGTTATTTGATACTTCATTATTTGTTGTAGATGATGTGGTATTTTATAATAAAAACCTTAAGTTTATTTTACCAGTTGAGATTGTTTCAAAAGCTAAATTTAATACATTTTTAAAAAAATGTGATTTAATTTTTAATTTTTGATACAATATTAATATAATTTTAGCTATTTTCATATATAGCAATACCACCAATAAATAAATATTATCCTAATAAACCTAATGAGAGATAAGGGTAATATTTTCTTTCTTAAGTTTTGATTATTATTTATTTAATTGACGATTATTGTATTTATATATAAAATATGTTAGAGATTTATAATTAAATTAATTTAACTGGAGTTTAAATGTCAACTATCAATCAGTTGGTGCGTAAACCACGCGTTAGAAAAGCTGTTAAAAGTAATGTTCCAGCTTTAGGTACTTCACCTCAAAAAAGAGGTGTTTGTACTCGTGTTTATACAACAACACCAAAAAAACCTAACTCAGCATTAAGAAAAGTATGTCGTGTACGAGTGACTAATGGTCATGAAGTAACTTCATATATTGGCGGAGAAGGTCATAACTTACAAGAACACTCAGTAGTACTTATTCGTGGCGGACGTGTTAAAGATTTACCTGGTGTAAGATATCATACAGTTAGAGGTGCATTAGACTGTGCTGGTGTTAAAGACCGTAAACAAAGTAGATCTAAATATGGCGTTAAAAAACCAAAGGCTTAATTAAATAACGAATTATAATTATTTGTAGTAAGGCCAAACTTATTTAAATAAACTCCAGAACCAATATCTTATGTTTTGGAATTCCCTGAAGAAATTTATAACCGGAGAAATGAATTATGCCACGTCGTAGAGTTATTGGGCAACGTAAAATATTACCAGATCCAAAATTTAATTCTGAGCTATTAGCAAAATTTATTAATATATTAATGGAAGATGGTAAAAAATCTGTTGCAGAAAAAATAGTTTATGCTGCTTTAGATCTTTTAGCTGAAAAAACTTCTAAATCACAACTTGAAGCTTTTGAAGAAGCTTTAGAAAATGCTCGTCCTACAGTTGAAGTAAAATCAAGAAGAGTTGGTGGTGCTACTTACCAAGTTCCTGTTGAGGTACGTCAAGTTCGTCGTGATGCTTTAGGTATGCGTTGGGTAATTGATGCAGCTAGAAAAAGAAATGATAAATCAATGGCATTAAGATTAGCTAATGAACTTATTGATGCAACAGCTGGCAAAGGTGCTGCGATTCGTAAGAAAGAAGAAGTTCATCGTATGGCAGAAGCTAATAAAGCATTTGCTCATTATCGTTGGTAATTTGAATTAACAAAAAAGGAATAAATTGTGGCAAGACAAACTCCTATCGAACGCTATCGTAATATAGGAATTAGTGCTCACATAGATGCTGGTAAAACAACAACTACTGAGCGTATTCTTTATTATACTGGTGTTAGTCATAAAATAGGTGAAGTTCATGATGGCGCAGCTACTATGGACTGGATGGAACAAGAGCAAGAACGTGGTATTACTATCACTTCAGCTGCTACTACAGCATTCTGGGTTGGTATGGAAAAACAATTCCAACCTCATAGAATTAACATTATAGATACTCCGGGACACGTTGATTTTACAATTGAAGTTGAAAGATCTATGCGTGTACTTGATGGTGCTGTAATGGTTTATGATGCTGTAGGTGGTGTTCAACCTCAATCTGAAACTGTATGGCGTCAAGCAAACAAATATGGTGTTCCTCGTATAGCTTTTGTTAATAAAATGGATAGAATTGGTGCTAACTTCTTAAGAGTTGTTGAGCATATTGGAACAAGACTTAAAGGTGTTGGTGTTCCTATTCAATTACCAATTGGAGCAGAAGATAAATTCCAAGGTGTTATTGACTTAGTTAAAATGAAAGCAATTAACTGGAATGAAGAAGATAAAGGTATTACTTTTACTTATGAAGATATCCCAGCTGATTTATTAGAAGAAGCTCAAACTTGGCATGAAAATTTAGTTGAAGCCGCTGCTGAAGCTTCTGATGAGTTAATGGAAAAATACCTAGAAGAAGGTACTTTAACCGAAGAAGAAATTAAAAATGCATTAAGATTACGTGTTTTACGTAGTGAAATCATGTTAATGACTTGCGGTTCTGCATTTAAAAATAAAGGCGTTCAAGCTATGCTTGATGCTGTTGTTGAATATCTTCCATCTCCAGTTGACGTTCCTGCCATAAAAGGTATTGAAGTTCAAGGTAGTGAAGAAGTTGAAGCAGAGCGTAAAGCATCTGATGATGAGCCATTTGCTGCTTTAGCATTTAAAATTGCAACTGACCCATTTGTTGGTAACTTAACTTTCTTTAGAGTTTATTCAGGAATTGTTAATTCAGGTGATACAATTTTAAACTCAGTAAAATCTAAAAGAGAACGTTTTGGACGTATTGTGCAAATGCATTCTAATAAACGTGAAGAAATTAAAGAAGTTAGAGCTGGTGATATAGCTGCTGCTATCGGTCTTAAAGAAGTTGGTACAGGTGATACTCTATGCAGTATTGTTTCTCCAATTATTCTTGAAAGAATGGAATTCCCAGAACCTGTAATTTCTGTAGCTGTTGAACCAAAAACAAAAGCTGACCAAGAAAAAATGGGTCTAGCTTTAAGTAGATTGGCTCAGGAAGATCCATCATTTAGAGTTCATACTGATGAAGAATCTGGCGAAACTATTATTTCTGGTATGGGTGAATTACACCTTGATATCATAGTTGATAGACTACGTAGAGAGTTCAATGTGGAAGCTAATGTTGGTAAACCACAAGTATCTTATCGTGAAACTATTAGAACTAATGTTGAGCAAGAAGGTAAATTTGTAAGACAATCAGGTGGTAAAGGTCAATATGGTCATGTTTGGTTAAAAATTGAACCATCTGAAGAAAATGCTGAATACGAATTTATTAATGAAATCGTAGGTGGTGTTATTCCTAAAGAATACATTCCTGCTGTTGATAAAGGGATTAAAGAGCAGTTATCTAATGGTGTATTAGCTGGATATCCTATTGTAGATGTGAAAGTTACCTTATATGATGGTTCTTTCCATGATGTGGATTCATCTGAAATGGCTTTCAAAATAGCTGGTTCTATGGCGTTTAAAGAAGGTTTCATGAAATGTAAGCCAGTATTACTTGAGCCAATTATGAAGGTTGAAGTAGAAACTCCTGAAGAGTATATGGGTGATGTAATAGGTGATATCAATAGACGTCGCGGAATCATCGAAGGAATGGAAGATACTGTAAGCGGTAAATCTGTACATGCACATGTTCCATTATCTGAAATGTTTGGTTATGCAACTGATCTTCGCTCACAAACTCAAGGTAGAGCTTCATACTCTATGGAGCCATTTAAGTATAGCGAAGCGCCTTCAAGTATTGCAACAGCAATCATTGAAGCTCGTAGAGCAAAATAATATTTTTTAATTGAAGAGGTAATTTCAATGTCTAAAGAAAAATTTGAACGTAATAAACCCCATGTAAACGTGGGAACTATTGGTCATGTGGATCATGGTAAAACAACTTTAACTGCTGCTATTACTCATGTATTAGCTAAAAAATTTGGTGGTCAAGCTCGTGATTTCAGCCAAATTGATAATGCTCCTGAAGAAAAAGCTCGTGGTATAACTATCAATACTTCACACG
>JAWXTV010000027.1:0-6771 GCA_044433245.1 Psittacicella sp.
AGAAGCATCAGGTATAGATATAAATTCTTTAAGAGGTTAGGAATGTACAATAAAATTGATAGATTGATCCCAGATAATATAGATGTTATTAAAGATAAAGGTGTATTTAATGGAGCTTGGGCTTCTAAAGAGATAAATCCAATTCGCCCAGGTGAAGATAAAGTGCTGGCTTCTTTAAAAGATGCTGTTATTAAGTCTGGTTTAAAAGATGGTATGACTATATCTTTCCACCATCATTTAAGAGATGGTGATGAAGTATTAATTCCTGTTATGGAAATTATTGAAGAATTAGGAATTAAAAATTTAAAATTAAGCATTAGTTCATTAACAGGTGCTCATGAAGGTTTAATCCATTTTATTGAAAATAAAACTGTTGTTTCAATCAGTACAAGTGGTGTTAGAGGTGAATTAGGTAAAGCTATCTCTCAAGGTATCATGGAAGAGCCAATAATTATTAGATCTCATGGTGGTAGAGCAAGATCTATTACTACTGGAGAAGTTAAAATTGATATAGCTTTCCTTGGGGTGCCAACTTGTGATAACTATGGCAATGCTTGTGGGTATAAAGGAAAATCTTTATTAGGCTCTCTAGGTTATGCTATGGTTGATGCAAGATATGCTGAGAAAGTTATTCTTATAACTGATGATTTAGCTTCATACCCAAATGCTAGAGCAAGCATACCTCAAACAGATGTTGACTATGTTGTTAAAGTTGATTCTATTGGAGATCCTAGCAAAATCTCTTCTGGCGCTACAAGATATACTAAAAACCCAAGAGAATTATTAATAGCTGAAAATGCAGCTAAATTAATGATGAGTACACCATTATTTAAAGATGGATTTTCTTTACAATCTGGTTCAGGTGGAGCATCTTTAGCTGTTGCAAGATTTATTGAAGAAGAAATGATTCAAAGAAATATTAAAGCAAGTTTTGCGTTAGGTGGTATTACAGGTCAATTCGTTGAAATGTTAGAAAAAGGTTTAATTGGATCTTTATACGACACTCAAAGTTTTGATTTAATAGCTGCTAAATCTATTGCTGAAAATAAAAATCATATTGAAATTAGCGCTTCTTTCTATGCTAATCCATCAAATAAGGGTTGTGCTGTTAATAAACTAGATTTTGTTATTTTAAGCGCTCTTGAAGTTGATACTAAATTTAATGTTAATGTTATTACTGGATCTGACGGTTATTTAAGAGGAGCTTCAGGTGGACACAGTGATACTGCTGCTGGTGCTAAATTAGCTATTATAGTATGTCCTTTAATTAGAGGAAGACTTCCAACTATAGTTGATGATGTAATTACAGTTGTAACTCCAGGTGAAAGTATTGATGCTGTAGTAACAGATCATGGTATTGCAATTAATACTTTAAGAAAAGATTTAGTTGAATTATTTAAAGATTCTAAACTTCCAATCTTGACTATAGAAGAATTAAAAGAAAAGGCTTACGCAATGACTGGAAAACCAGCTCCTATTAAATTTACTGATAGACCTATAGCGTTTATTGAGTATAGAGATGGAACTATAATTGATACTGTTTATCAAGTTGATGAAACAGAGTAATCCAGGAAATTAATTTATATATGAATAATTTAAAGCTCTCGTTTGTAGAGCTTTTTTTACGTGATAAGGAAACTAGATCTTTATATCAAAAATATTTGTTTAAAAAGTATCCAAATAAAACTTTAATTTCTTATTCATTAAATGTGCCAGGTGAAGATAAAACAGAAAGTAAATTTGATAAATTATTTTTCTTAGGTATTTCTTTAATTGAACAAAAGTTAGATAATAATAATATAAAAATTATTTTTAAAAAAGATTTTAGCCGTTTATCCGGAAGAGAGTATTTTTTAATTTTAGATATAGATCCTTATATTATAAAAAAATATATGGTAGAAATTGAAGAAACTAATATTGGAAGACTTTTTGATATAGATGTTCTAAATTCTATAAAAATACTTTCAAGAATTGAATTAGGATACGCTAAAAGAAAATGTTTTTTATGCTCAGATGATCCTTTAATATGCAGAAGATCTTCTAAACATTCAGATAAAGAAATTAAATCTTTTATAGATTCAATCCTGCAAAGTATTTAGTTTATATATAAAAAAGAGCTAGGATTTATCCCAGCTCTTTTCTCTTTTATTTCATAGATTTATTTTATTATAAATTAAGCATCTACTTTGATAATTAAATCTTTAGTCTCTTCCATATACTCTTCCATATGATCAAAATTCATATATCTGTATATAGAATCTTTTTTAGCATCAATTGTTTTTGAATATTCTAAATATTCTTCAACACTTGGCAATCTTCCAAGCATAGCACTTACAGCAGCAAGTTCAGCTGAAGCTAAATAAACATTACTTCCAGGTCCAAGTCTATTTGGGAAGTTACGAGTTGAAGTAGACACAACTGTAGCTCCTCTTGCAACATGCGCTTGGTTACCCATACATAAAGAGCATCCTGGCATTTCAACTCTAGCACTATTTTTACCAAAAATAGAATAATAACCTTCATCATGAAGTACTTTAGCATCCATTTTAGTAGGGGGAGCTATCCATAGAATAGATTTTAATGGATTTTTATTAACCTCTAAAAGATCGCCTGCTGCTCTAAAGTGCCCAACATTAGTCATGCATGAACCTATAAACACTTCATCAATAGTATCTCCAGCTACTTCAGATAAAAGTCTTGCATCATCTGGATCATTTGGAGCACATAAAATAGGTTCTTTAATGTTATTTATATCAATTTCTAAAACAGCAGCATATTCAGCATCATGATCAGCTTCTAAAAGAACAGGATTTGCTAACCATTCTTCCATTTTAGAAATTCTACGCTCTAAAGTTTTACTATCTTGATAGTTATTTTTAATCATCCATTTTAATAGAACTACATTAGATCTAATGTATTCAGAAATAGTTTCAATACTTAATTTAACAGTACAAGCGGCAGCAGATCTTTCAGCTGTAGCATCAGCAAGTTCAAAAGCTTGTTCTGCTTTTAAGTGCTCAAGACCTTCAATTTCTATAATTTTTCCTGAGAAAATATTTTTCTTACCAGCTTTAGGAACAGTTAAAAGACCTTCTTGAATAGCATAATAAGGTATAGAATGAACCAAATCTCTTAAAGTTACTCCAGGTTGAAGATCTCCTTTAAATTTAACAAGTACTGACTCAGGCATATCAATTGGCATAATTCCAGCAGCAGCAGCAAAAGCAACCAGACCAGATCCAGCTGGGAATGAGATGCCAAATGGAAATCTTGTATGAGAATCTCCACCAGTACCTACTGTTTCAGGAAGGATCATTCTATTAAGCCATGAGTGAATGATACCATCACCAACTTTTAAGCTTACCCCGCCTCTATTTACAAAAAATTTACCTAAAGTTCTTTGAGTTTCAAGATCAACTTTTGATGGATATGGAGCTGTATGACAGAAGGATTCCATAACTAAATCAGCTGAGAATTTTAAGCAAGCTAAATCTTTAATTTCATCACGAGTCATAGGTCCTGTTGTATCTTGTGAACCAACTGTAGTAACTATAGGCTCACAATATTGACCAGGTCTAACACCAGCAACTCCACAAGCTTTACCAACTATTTTTTGAGCTCTTGTATAACCTTTATTAGATTCTTCTGGTTGTATTGGCTTGATAAAGAAATCAGCTTTTGGAAGCTTTAAAGAAGCTCTTGCTCTTTGAGTTAATTTTCTTCCAATGATTAGAGGAATTCTTCCGCCAGCTCTTGCTTCATCAACTAGTACAGGACTTCTTAATTCGAAAGTTGATAAAACTTCATTAGAATTATGTTTGCACACTTTACCTAAGTGAGGATATAGATCAACAATATCTTCACTATTAATTTTTGAAACATCAAGCTCAATTGGAAGAGCTCCTGAATCTTCTAAAGTATTAAAATATATTGGAGCTATTTTGCCAGCTAAAACATATCCCCCTGATCTTTTATTTGGAACATAATCTATATCATGACCTATATGCCATAATAAAGAATTAGTAGCTGACTTTCTAGATGAGCCTGTACCTAAAACATCAGAGCTAAATGCTAATGGATATCCATCTGCTTTTAAAGCTTCCATTTGCTTGATAGGACCTTGTGAACCATCAACATCTGGAATAACTCCCTCTCTTTGATTTTGAAGCATAGCTAAAGCATGTAAAGGAATATCTGGTCTTGACCAAGCGTTAGGAGCTGGAGATAAATCATCAGTTGTTAATTCACCAGGAACTTTATACACTTTAAGAGT
This sequence comes from Psittacicella sp., assembly GCA_044433245.1. GTDB lineage: Bacteria > Pseudomonadota > Gammaproteobacteria > Enterobacterales > JAWXTV01 > JAWXTV01. The sequence goes on from JAWXTV010000027.1 coordinate 4,274, forward strand.
AATTTTATCTGCAACAGGAGCTCTATCCAAGAACCATCTAGCATCAGCCCAAGATTGAATAATATTTTTAGCATAAATATTACCCTCTTTTGCCTTAGTTTCTATATCTAAAAATTTATCGAAGACTAATATAGTGTTTGATAATTCTTTTTCAGCAATAGGGCCTAACTCATCAGAATCTAAAGCATAAATTAATGGATCTATATTATATCCACCTTGCATAGTACCTAAAATTTCTATAGCTTTCTTTTTATCAATACCTTTGCAAGATTTAGTTTCTTTTAAAATTTCATCTAAGAATTTTGCTTTTACAAAAGAAGCATCATCAACACCAACTGGTATTCTATGTATAAAGATTTCTAAAAGCTCTTCTTGTTTATCAGATCCTTTAATTAGCTCTTCAATTAAATCTTGAGTTTGTTCTATATTTAAAGCTTTTGGAGGGACTCCAATAGCTAATCTTTCTGCTTCAGTTTCTCTATATTGTTTTAAAAATTCACTCATTATTATATCCTTAGAATTTTTTATTTTATTTTTTATATTATATATATATTATCTTTTTATTAAAAATATTTGCCATCTGTATAAACAAAACCTTCCATAATAACTCTAGCGGTTCTTTCAACACTTACAGATCTTAGTTTGCTATTTTCCTCTTCTATGCCAATATGCATAATACCACCAGGATGAGCAACAGTTAAATCTTTATCTATATTAACTATTTCAGAAACTAAAGTTCCTTTAATTTTAGCTGCAGTAGCTGAGCAAACAGCTCCAGTTACAGCTAAAGCTTGATGAGGTTTTTGCATGGACATCATTCTGATAATTAAATCTATTTCGTTAGCTAAAATATTATTACCACTCATATCTTTCAAGTCTTGTGGTGAGGCAATTATTGTAGATTTTGGAATAGCTGGTGATATATTTGTAGCTTCTTCTTTTGAGGCAAATCCACACATTTCACAAGCAATAGATCTTACTTCTTCAATTAGTTTTAGATTTTCTGGAGTATATTCACTTGGAAGTTCAGTACCTTTAAGACCTAAATCTTTTGCATTCATAAATACTAATGGATTTGCTGAATCAACTATACTTATTTCAATTTCTCCAATAGAGGTCTGAATTTTATCTTTTGGATTTCCGGTAGGTAGTAATTTTTTAGTGACAGCGCCCTGAGGGTCGTAGAAACTAACATCAATTTTAGCTCCGGTTCCAGGAACGCCAGGAATAGCTAGATTTCCAATTTCTACAGCTCTTCCATTTCTTACTTCAAGAGTTTCTTTTATAAGTTTTTGAGTATTTGTATTAAAGATATTAACTGAACAGATACCATCTTTTGGCGAGATTAAACCTGATGCTATAGCATAAGTTGCAACACCTGATGAAATATTTCCACAATTATTTTTAAAATCAACTAAAGATTTATTGATACTTACTTGAGCAAAAGTGTAATTTAAATCTACACCATCTTCTTGAGAATTGTTTATAATAGCAACTTTACTTGTTAATGAATTAGCCCCACCAAGACCATTAATTTGTCTCATATCAGGACTACCCATTACTTCTAATAAGAAAGCTTCCCAGTTATCTCTATTTTGAGGCATATCTGACTCTTTAAAATATATCCCCTTACTGGTACCACCTCTAACTATAAAACAAGGAGTTTTATTCATTTGCATACCTCTTTCTAAATTTTTAAAAATACATCCATTAAATATTATTTAATGGATGTATTTATGATGAACGTTATAACATAAAACTAAATTAATTTGTAATTAGTGAGAATTATTTCCATTTTGAGCTTGCAATCTTTTAGCGGTGCTTCTTTTTATAAAATAAAGAAGTACAGCTGCAACTACAATTACTGCTATTCCAATTATAGTAGTTGGTTGAATTACTGTTCCTAAAATTAAAAATGCAAAAATAGGTACAAGTATTGGTTTAATGTAGAATACTGAAGTTGCGTTAATAGCACCAACTTCTTTCATAGCTCCAACAAAGAATAAAAATCCAAAGAATTTAACTATAACAGCGATAAATAAAAGAATAACGTAATTACGGTAAACATCATGATTATGAGCTGTAATGAAGGCGCCAATATTATGAATTTGAGCTTGACCAAGACCTGCAACACCTAAAATACTAGTCTGCACTGATGAAAGAACAGGAACTAAATGTTTAAATACAGGAACGCCAAAAATAATCATGAATATATACATTAAAATAGTTCCATATAAAAATGAAAAACTATTTGTAACTTCTTTTCCATATTTTTTAACTGATCTAGTAGCTAAAACATTAAATAAAGCAAGACATAAAGCTCCTAACAAACCAATAGCAACCCCTATGATATGTCTAGAAGTAACTTGAGTAGTAGAAGCGGCATCTCCAAATGGGTTAAATATAATTACAATACCAATTGCAGCCAAGATAATTGGAATCCAAGCTTTCATATCAAAAGGCTCTTTATTGATTATTCTAGCTAAAGGAACTGTCAT
>JAWXTV010000028.1:0-6757 GCA_044433245.1 Psittacicella sp.
AAAATGGTTTTGATATTTATACATCTTCTCTTGGAATTTCTAGATGGAAGGATTTAAATCAGGTAAATGATTGTGGAATCCGTATGGGTGAACAAGAAGGTGTTCCTTTCTGGGATTATAACTGGAGAAAAAAAGGCGGCTGTCAAAAAATGCTTGATGTTAATAAAGAAGAGCATTTTTATAAACAAGAATATTGCGGCTGTGTTTATTCTTTAAGAGATTCTAATAAATGGAGAGAGGAAAATGGTAGGGAAAAAATCAAAATTGCTAAAAAGGAAAATACTTATTAATTTTAATAAAAAATAAATTATTTTATTAGAAAATACTTTATATCATAAAATATTTGTAGAGGAAGCATGTTATATTTAATTTTATTAATAGTGGTTGTAATTATTGCAGTAGGTATAGTAAAGACTATATTTAGAGGATTTTTTAGAGAGTTATTTGGTAGACCTCCTAGAGAACATTTTGATGATAGAGCTCCGGAGCATCATCATGATAGAAGGCCTCCTAGATTTTAAAAAATGTTTTATAAAACCACTTGAAATTATAAAAATTATACCCATTTTATAAATATGAGATTAATTAATATTTAAATAAGGTGGTTTTATGAACTTTAATAAGTTAACAACAAGTTTTTCCGAAGCTCTTCAAAATGCTCAAACTCTTGTAATATCAAAACAACAACAATACATAGAGCCATTTCATATATTATTAGCTCTATTAAATCAGCCAGAAAGTATTAATTTAAATATTTTAAAACTTTGTAAAATTGATACTAATTTATTAAAGTCATCTTTAGAATCAGAAATAGATAAGATTTCTACAATAGAAGGAGTTAATACTCAATTTTCTAATGCTTCATTAGGTCTTTTAAATAAAATAGAAAAGATTTCTTTAGATAAGGGAGATAGTTTTGTATCTAGTGAATTATTTCTTCTTGGAGCGGTAGATTTTTCAACTCCATTGAAAACCTTTTTAGTTAAATTTAATTTAAATTTACAAATTTTAAGTGAAGTTATTGGTAAGATAAGAGGAAATCAAACAGTGGATAGTCAAGATATGGAAGCCAAAAGAGAGGCTTTATCTAAATATACAAAAGATCTAACTCAATATGCTCAGGAAGGTAAATTAGACCCTGTAATTGGTAGAGATTCAGAGATTAGAAGCGCTATTCAAATTCTTCAAAGAAGAACTAAAAATAATCCAATTTTGATAGGTGATCCTGGAGTCGGTAAAACAGCTATAGTTGAAGGTCTTGCTCAAAGGATTGTAAACGGAGATGTTCCTGAGGCTATAAAAGATAATAAAGTTCTATCTTTAGATATGGGGTCTTTAATAGCTGGAGCTAAGTATAGAGGTGAATTTGAAGAAAGATTAAAAGCTGTATTAAAAGAACTTGAATCTTGTAATGGTAAGGTTATCTTATTTATTGATGAAATTCATACTATGGTAGGGGCTGGAAAATCTGATGGAGCTATGGATGCTTCTAACATGTTAAAACCAGCTTTAGCAAGAGGGGAGCTTCATTGTATTGGAGCTACAACTCTTGATGAGTATAAAAAGTATTTTGAAAAAGACTCAGCTTTAGAAAGAAGATTTCAAAAAGTATTAGTAGATGAACCAACTGCTGAAGATACTATATCTATATTGAGAGGTCTTAAAGAGAAATATGAGCTTCATCATCATGTTGATATAACTGACTCAGCTATAATATCAGCAGTTAATCTTTCTTCTAGATATATAACAGATAGAAATCTTCCTGACAAAGCAATAGATTTAATAGATGAAGCAGCTTCTTCTATTAGAATGGAGATAGATTCAAAGCCTGAACCTTTAGAAAAATTAAATAGAAAGATTATTCAATTAAAAATTGAAATTCAAGCTTTAACTAGAGAAGAAGATGAAGGTAGCAAAAAAAGACTTGTTGATTTAGAACTCGATTTAGATAGTAAAGAAAAAGCTTATGGCTCTTTATTAGAGGTTTGGAAAAAAGAAAAAACTTTACTAACTAGAACTCAGGATCTTAAGAAAGAATTAGAAAATGCTAAGTTTGAGTTAGAAAAAGCATCTAGAGTATCTGATTATGAAGCTATGTCTAAATTGCAGTATGGAATTATACCAGCTCTTATTAAAAATATTGAAGAGAGTGAGTCTAAAGAAGCTGGTGACAATCTTAGTTTAATAAGATATAGAGTTACTGATGATGAAATAGCTGAGATAGTATCTAAATCAACTGGAATTCCTGTTTCTAAAATGCTTGAGGGTGAAAAAACTAAACTTCTTGAAATGGAGAATATTATTTCTAAAGTTGTAATAGGTCAGGATGAAGCTATAAAATCTGTTTCAGATGCTGTAAGAAGAAGTAGAGTTGGGCTTTCTGATCCTAATAGACCTATAGCATCATTTTTATTTTTAGGGCCAACAGGAGTTGGTAAGACAGAACTTTGTAAAGAACTTGCTAATTTTTTATTTGACTCGAAAGACGCTATAGTACGCATTGATATGAGTGAGTTTATGGAAAAACATTCTGTATCTAAATTAATAGGAGCTCCTCCTGGATATGTTGGTTATGAAGAAGGTGGTTATTTAACAGAGGCGGTAAGAAGAAGGCCTTACTCTATCGTTCTTCTTGATGAGATAGAGAAAGCTCATAATGATGTATTTAATATACTACTTCAAGTATTAGATGATGGAAGGTTAACAGATTCTCAAGGTAAAGTTATAGATTTTAAAAATACAGTAATTATTATGACATCAAATATTGGGGCTGAAGTAATTCAAAATAGAATAGAATTTAATGATGCTCAGAATTTAAAAGCAGAAGTTATGGATATTTTATCTTCTAGATTTAGACCAGAATTTTTAAATAGAATAGATGAAATTATAACTTTTAATCCTTTATTTAAAGTGCAAATTAAATCTATTGCTAAAATACAATTATTTAAATTAGCCCAAAGAATAGAGTCTAAAGGTTATATTTTAGAGTTTACAGATAATTTAATAAATTATATTGCAGATATTGGTTTTAATCCAATTTATGGAGCAAGACCTTTAAAAAGATCTATTCAACAGTACATAGAAAATGAATTATCTCAAAGTATTTTAGCATCTAAGGTTATACCAGGTAATGTAACCATTGATTACAAAGATGGAAAGGTTTTCATTTTTAATTAATATTATTAATAAATTTTATCTATTTATAGTTTTTGATATATAATAATAATATCTTATTTATAAATAGATAATATTCTTGGATAGATGTAAAAAAATAGATCCGTTCTCTTTAGAATGTAAATTATGTGGCTCCATATCGAGACTTGAAATATCTTATAATGATAAATGTAGCTCAATTTCATGTCCTACCTGCGGAGTTACTCTTGCTAGAAAAACTTCAAATATTATTCAAAAACAATTAGCCTATGCTATAGCTGGGATTATTATATTAATTCTTAGTATTTCATTTAATTTTTTATCGCTAAATTTTGGGATTTTTGATAGCTCTATTCATCTTTTAAAAGCTTTTTGGGTCATAAAATCATTTCATCATTCTATTATAGCTTTTATATTTATACTTAGCGTGCTTATACTACCTTTTACTTATTTTAGCTTGCAGGTATTTATTTATTTATACATATATATAAAAGATAAAAAAGATAAGCTCAATAAAGAGATGAGTGTTAATTTGGATATATTTGCAAGAAGGTTAGCTAAAATATTTTTTAGAGTAAAAGAATGGATGATGCTAGATGTTTTTCTTGTTGGTTCTTTAGTTAGTATTTCAAAATTAATTTTTATAACATCAGTTAAGATAGGTCCATCCTATATAGCATTTTTTATTCTAACCTTAATATCTGTAAAATCTATTTCTGGAGTAGATACTCTTTGGGTATGGGAGCATTTAAAAAAATCAACTTATATTTTAACTGAGGAAATTAATATTTTACCAAAAGAATATTGCTCTTGTGAGTTATGTTATTTTATTAATAAAAGAGAAGATCTTTTTTGTAAAAGATGCAATTCTAAACTTAGATTAAATTATAAGCTTGAAGCTCAAAAGTCTTCAGCATTTTTACTTCTTGCTGTAATATGTTATATTCCAATTAATTTTTTTCCTATGATGAATATAATTCATTTTGGATCTTTAGAAGAATCTACAATTTTACAAGGTATATACTTATTATGGGAAGATCATTCTTATGTTATAGCACTTGTTATTTTTGTTGTAAGTTTTTCTGTGCCAATATTTAAAATACTTGCGATGTTTCTTCTTTTAATAAGTTTAAAATCTAAAAGTATTACTTACTCAAGACTTCGTTTTTATACAAAACTTTATATATTTGTTAAAGCTTTGGGTAAATGGTCTATGATAGATGTATTTGCTGTAGTTTTATTAACATCTCTTGTACAGTTTAATGAAGTTATGAGTATATATCCAGGAGCTGCAGCGCTTTATTTTGCTTTAGTTGTTGTAGCAACAATTTTATCTGAACAATTTTTTAATCCTAAATTTCTTTGGGATAAATTTTATAATAAGTAGTTAATTTGATGAAGCCTTTGAAACATTATAAAAATTCTATTTCTCCTATTTGGATCATTCCATTTGTAGCAATTATAATTGCTATATTTATGATATTTTCTTATTACTCTAAAGAAGGAACTACAATTACCTTATATTTAAATAATGCATCTGGAATAGTTGCTGGAAAAACTAAAATTGAAGTTAAAAATGTTCAAATAGGAACTATATCATCTGTTAATTTATCTAAGAATTTACATTTCATAGTAGCTAAAGCTAAAATTAATGAAAATGCAGATAGAATGTTGTCTAGTGGTAGTATATTTTGGGTAGTTTCTCCAGAGTTAAATTATAAAGGGATTTCCGGGGTAAGCACATTACTTTCGGGCTCTTATATTGAAATGAATCCTGAATTAATTTCAAGTGCTAACAAAAAGCAAACAACTTTTAAAGTGTTGGAATCAGCTCCAACTGTAATGTCTGCTGGAGTAAAACCTATAAAAGTTGTTTTAAGTTATCCTACAGCAAATCTTTTAAAGGTAGGAGCTCCTATTGAGTATAAAGGCTTAATAGTTGGTTATATCTATAAAGATAACATTCTTTCAAGAAATGGTAATTTTTTATACTATGGTCTAGTTGAAAAATCTTACAGTAAATTCTTAAATTCATCTACTGCTTTTTGGCTAAACTCGAGCTTTTCTTTAAATTTTAATAATAAAGGAGTTAGTCTTAATGTTAAATCTCTACCACAACTTATTCTTGGTTCTGGAGTAAGTTTTGGGGATAATGAAAAAATAAAACCAATTTATACTATTAACTCAAGTAAAGTATTTAAAATTTATAATGCTAGATCATTAGCTATGCAAACGGTTATTAATACAAATTATCCATATATTATATTTTTTAAATCTTTTAAGCACTTATCTAAAGGCTCCCTAGTTTATTTAAATGGATTGCCTATAGGAGTGGTTGGGAATATTTCTTATAAATTAGATAACTCTTTTGTGGAAAATGGAGATCCTGCTTTAATTTATATAGAGCCTTCACTCTTATATCCAAATGATAAGAAAAAGCAGATTCAATTTATTAATTATTTATATACTATAATAAAAGAAGGTAGAGTTGAGGCTACCTTAAGTACAGTTAATTTATTAACTAACCAGCAAGTAATTAAACTAACTTATAATAATAATGGGCATGATATTTTTACTAAATATAAAGGCTACCCTGTAATTCCTTCATATTTAAGTGGGTTTGAAGCTATTGAAGATTATAGCTCCAAATTTATGAAATCTATAAATACTGCAGGTATACCAAAACTTATTAAAAACCTAGATACTTTAACTGTAACAGCTAATAAGGCGGTTAAAAATGTTTCTCTAAGTTTAACTAATGATTTACAAAGTTTTGCTCCAGGTTCCGAGATGTATTCTAATATTAGTACAGCTGTTCAAGGTCTTACTAACCTAGAGAATCAATTATCGCCAATTTTCAATGAACTGAATGTAAAATCTAACTCATTACTATTTGCTCAAGTTAAAGTTCAAGACCCAAAGATATAAGTATAAAATTAGATAGAGGTATTCATGAAAGTAAAACATAAAGTATTTTTAGTATGTATTTCAGCAGCTTTAATAGCTGGATGTTCAAGAGTAACATCTATTAAGTATTATGATATACATAATTTTGGAGAGGTTACAAAGCTTGTCCATTCTAATGAAATTCTTAATATTACTTTACCACCTAGTTTAATGGGGCAGCAAATGGAGTATTTATTAAATGAGCATTCTAACAATAAGATTATCTATACAAATTATCATTTATGGAATAAACCTTTATTTGAAAGTATGAATAAAATTTTATTATCTGAGCTTAATATAAAGAAAAGGATTATAGCTCCTTTAAATTTTATGGAAATTAATATAACTATTAAAAATTTTGCTTTAAGTAATAAAAGATTGGCGATCTTGTCAGGAGATGAGTCTATCTGCTTTAAGAATAAACTTATATTTAGTCAAAAATTTAGTTTTACTAGCCCTATTAAAGATAATTCTTATCAAAGTGGAGTGTATTCTCTTAGTAAGAATTTATTTAATCTAGCAAAGTATACTAATAGTAATATAAATAAAATATCATATTTTCAATAATTTACATATTAAATGTAAAAAAAGTGTTGCAGAAAAAATTAGTTTCTCTATAATTAATTCTCATACGGCGGCGATAAATAATTTAGCTGCT
>JAWXTV010000029.1:0-6677 GCA_044433245.1 Psittacicella sp.
AGTATAGTATAAATATAGTTTTCTGCTAATCATATTATTAATTTTTATTTAAATATGAATTGTTATCTAGATATTGTAGTCTTGTATTAATTAAGAGGTGAGTAAAGATATATACCTGTATAAATAACAAATATAATTTACTAAGATTTATAAATATTAAAATATTAAAATATTATAAAATTGAATTAATATACTTTATAAATTGATTGATTAAGGAAATGGTGCGCTCTACAAGATTCGAACTTGTGACCCACGGCTTAGAAGGCCGTTGCTCTATCCAACTGAGCTAAGAGCGCATAGGTAAAGTTATTATGGTCGGCGAGATAGGATTCGAACCTACGACCCACTGGTCCCAAACCAGTTGCGCTACCAAACTGCGCTACTCGCCGTAACAACTTAAATATATGTTAAATAAAAAATAATGATATGTCAATCTTTTATATGATTTTTTTTATTGTTAGTATACTATTTTATAAAAGAATGTATTTAGGAGTATTATGACAGCACAAATTGTGAGTGGAAAATCTTTAGCTTTAACCATTAAAGAAGATTTAAAAAATGAAGTTTCTGAATTAATTTTTTCAGGAAAAAGAGTTCCCGGATTGGTTACAGTGCTAGTAGGAGATGATCCAGCATCAAAGGTTTATGTAGGCTCAAAATCTAAAATGTGTATAGAAATAGGCATGTATTCAGAAAATATTATTTTAGATAAAGATATTTCAGAGGAAAAATTAGTTTTTGAAATAGAAAAGCTAAATAAAAGAGATGATATTGATGGAATATTGGTGCAACTTCCTTTACCAAAACATATCTCAGCTAGATTAATAACAGATACTATTAATCAAAGAAAGGATGTTGATTGTTTTCATTCATATAATGTAGGAAGTCTTGTTTCAGGAAACCCTATAATTAAGCCATGCACTCCTCATGCTGTTATGAAAATGATTAAATCTACATCTGTAAATTTAATTGGAAAAAAAGCTCTTGTTGTGGGAGCTTCTAATATTGTTGGAAAACCTTTGGTATTTGAATTATTAAGAGAGGGTTGTACAGTTTCTATAGCTAATAGTAAAACTATTAATTTATCTGATATGGTTTTACAAAGTGATATAGTAATAGCAGCTGTTGGTAAAAAGCATCTAATTCAAGGATCTTGGATAAAAGACGGGGCTATTGTTATTGATGTTGGTATTAATAGAGGAGATGATAAAAAGATATACGGAGATGTAGATTTTGATGAAGCTTCAAAAAGAGCATCTTTTATTTCTCCAGTTCCGGGTGGGGTTGGACCTATGACTATTATGATGCTTATGTATAATACTTTAGAATTATATAAAATAAATAATAAATAATAAATTAGAGTATAGGTAGAAATTTTCTACCTATACTTATTTGTAACTAATTATTTGAAAGACCAATTAGTTGTTGAGCCGTCTTTTATAACAATTCCTAGATCATCTAACTTATTTCTTAATTCATCAGCTAATGTCCAGTTTTTTTCAGATCTTGCTTGATTGCGTTTTTCTATAATTTCATTGATTATATTTAGATCAATAGAGGTGGTAGTTGGATTTTTTAAGAATTCATGTGAGTTTTGATAAAATAGCCCAAGAATATTGCCTATATGTAGTAAAGTTGACTGAAGTGTCTCTAGTTTATTTTGGTTATCTTCTTTTGTAATAGCTTTTGCTATAGAAAATAATACGGCTATAGCTTGAGGAGTGTTAAAGTCATCATCCATAGCTTGTTTAAAGCTTTCTATATAACTTTTATCTATAGAAGAGATTTCTTTTTGATCACCAAGAGCTTTATATAGTGTAATTAAGGATGCTTTTGCATTATCAAGATTTTCATATGAGTAATTTAGAGAATTTCTATATTGAGCACTTATTAAGAAAAATCTTACAACCTCTTTATTATACTCTTTTAGTACATCTCTTATAGTAAAGAAATTGTTTAAAGATTTACTCATTTTTTCTTTATTAATCATAACCATTCCTGAGTGCATCCAATAATTTACAAATGGTGACGAGTAAGCGCAAATAGATTGAGCCTTTTCGTTTTCATGATGAGGGAATAATAGATCAGATCCACCTCCATGTATATCAAAATGATCTCCAAGTTCTTTATGGTTCATGCTTGAACATTCAATATGCCAACCAGGTCTTCCATCTCCCCATGGTGAGTTCCATTTGGGTTCATTTGGTTTTGCTTTTTTCCACAAAACAAAATCAAGTGAGCTTTCTTTTTCTTGGATATTATTTTTTGAGTTATTTGACTGAAGCTGATCTAAATCTTGTTTTGAAAGATCTCCATAGTTTTTATAGCTTTGAGTAGAAAATAAAACATCGCCATTTCTAACATAAGCATGCTTTGACTCTATTAGCTTTTCAATTGTTTTGATAATTTCATTAATATAATTTGTAGCTCTTGGTTCGATATCTGGTTTTTGTATATTTAACGATCCAAAATCTTCATTCATATTTTGAATCATATTATTAACTAATTCTGTATAAGGAATATCTAAAGAATTAGCTCTATTTATAATCTTGTCATCAATATCTGTTATATTTCTAACATATTTTACTTTGTAGCCTAAAAATTTGAAATATCTTGTAATCACATCAAAAGATACAAAAGTTCTTCCATGTCCAATATGACATAAATCATATACAGTTACTCCACAAACATAGATGGAGATTTCATTATTTTTTATAGGTTTAAAAGCTTCTTTTTCTCTAGTCTGGGTATTATAAATTTTTAACATTTGAAAAAATATTTAAAGATATATTTAAATTTAGTATACTATGAAAATATATTAATAATTAATATTTTATTTATGAAAACAATTATAACAATGTCCACCACTAAAGGTGATGTAGAGATAGAATTAAATCATGAATTAGCTCCTATTACAGCTGCAAATTTTTTACAGTATTGTGAAGAAGGATTCTATACTGATTTGATTTTCCATAGAGTTATTGATGGATTTATGGTTCAAGCTGGTGGGTTAAGAGCTGATATGAGTGAAAAATTAGGTTATGCTCCAATTGAAAATGAAGCTGCTAATGGACTTAGTAATGAAAGAGGAGCTATTGCTATGGCAAGAACTTCTGACCCACACTCTGCTTCTTCTCAATTTTTTATCAATGTAGCTGATAATAATTTCTTGGATTATACATCTCCAAATGGTAGTGGATGGGGCTATTGTGTATTTGGAAAAGTGATTAAAGGGATGGATGTTATAGATTCTATTAAAGCTGTTAAAACAACTTCAAAAGGGCCTTATCAAGATGTTCCTCAAGAACCTATTGTAATTACAAGTGTATCTGTAGCGCACTAATTTTATATAAGCCTAGTATTTATATTATTTTATTATTAGGCTTATATTTAATAATTTAACTTAAAGTTATTTAATTTAGTTTAAAGTTATTAAGATGAGACATATTAAGAGCTAATTTTACTTGCTTAATAGTATAGTTTTCAATTTTTAATACTTCTATATCAATTCCATCTATTTTACATTTATCTCCAGCTTTAGGTATAGTTCCTAAATACTCAAGAATTAAACCATTTAAAGTATGGGCTTGATCCGTATTTAGATTTATATTAAATACCTTGTTTAGTTCTCTAAGGTTTGATGATCCGTTAGCTATTATATTACCATCAGTATCTGATTTTATATCTGTTATTATAGAAGGTAGAGAGTTTGTAAAATCTCCTACAATTTCCTCTAAAATATCTTTTAAAGTTATAAGACCTTTTAGGTCCCCATATTCATCAACAATTAAAGCTAGTTCTTCTTTATTTTTTTTAAAGCTTAGAAGTTGAGAATTTAAAGGTGTTCCCTCTGGAGTATAGTAAAAGGAGTAAGCAAGTTTTAGGATATCATCTTTGGTAAATTCTGAATTGGTTGAAATCATTTTGTAAACTTCTTTGATACTTATATATCCAATTGTTCTATCTAAAATATCTCTGTATAAAACAATCTTATTATGCATAGTTTTATTCATTAATAAAAGAATTTCTTCTAAATCTAGGTTTATATCTATTGCATAGATTTCATTTCTGGGAATCATAATATCATCTACTGTTATATTTCCAAGATCTAGTAGAGAGATTAGCATATTTTTATGAGAATTAGATATATTATTAGATGCCTCATCTACTGCTATTTTAAGTTCTTCTACATTTAGATATCTTTTTATTTCATCATTTTGTATATTAAATAATTTTAAAATACTTTTACTAACAAAAAGAGTTGAGTGTATTAAAGGCCAGGATATAAGTCTTAAGGGTAATAAGATTCTTGAAGCTGGAAAAGAAATTCTTTCTGGATATTTAGCAGCAAAAGTTTTTGGAACTATATCACCAAAGATAAGTATTAAAAAAGATAATATTACAGTAGAAATTAGAACTCCAAGCTTACCGAATAAACTAATTCCAATTAGAGTTGCTAAGGCAGAAGCTGCTATATTAATTATGTTATTATAAAATAGTACAAGAGTTAAGAAGATATCTATATGTTTTAATAATTTTTCAGAATTTTGAGCTCCAATATTGCCTTCCTTAGATAATTTTTTAAGTCTAAGTTTATTTAAAGAGATAATTCCTGTTTCAGAGCTTGAGAAAAAACTAGAGCCTAAGATTAATAAAATCAAGATGATTATTAAAATCGTTACTTCCATTTTTTAATTTATAAATTAGTAATCTATTTATGTTAATATAGCATAAATAACATTGATTGTATTTTTATAAACAAAAGGATTATTTTTTATGTTTGCTAGCTTGTCTGATAGATTATCAGAGTCTTTTAAAAAGATAACAGGAAAAGGAAGACTAACTGAAGATAATATAAAACAAGTCTTAAGAGAAGTAAGGATAGCTCTTCTAGAAGCTGATGTTGCTTTGCCTGTTGTTAAAGAATTTATCAACCAAGTAAAAGAAAAGTCACTAGGCGTTGAGGTTAATAAAAGTTTAACTCCAGGACAAGAGTTTATTAAGATAGTACAAAAAGAACTTGAAAATATTATGGGAGAAAAGAATGAGGAGCTTAATTTAGCTGTTCAACCTCCTGCTATAATATTAATGGCTGGTTTACAAGGTGCTGGTAAAACAACAAGTGTTGCAAAGTTAGCAAAATTTTTAAAAGAAACTAAGAAAAAGAAAGTTCTTGTAGTTTCAGCAGATATTTATAGACCAGCTGCTATTGATCAACTTAGGCAGCTTGCATTAAATATAGATTGTGATTTTTTTGAAAGCTCAGTATCTGAAAATCCAGTAGATATAGCTAATAAAGCTCTAAGTTATGCTAAATTAAATTTCTTTGATGTTTTAATTGTGGATACCGCAGGTAGACTTCATATTGATGAAGATATGATGACGGAGATTAAGGATATTTATAAAGCTTTAAACCCTATAGAAACTCTTTTTGTAGTTGATTCAATGACTGGTCAAGATGCTGCAAATACTGCAAAAGCTTTTAATGAATCTTTAGATTTAACAGGGATTATTTTAACTAAAGTAGATGGTGATTCAAGAGCTGGGGCAGCTTTATCTATCAGAAAAATTACTAATAAGCCTATTAAATTTTTGGGTGTTGGTGAAAAAACAGATGCTTTAGAGCCGTTTTATCCAGATAGAATAGCTTCAAGAATTCTTGGAATGGGTGATGTTTTATCATTAATAGAAACTTTAGAAACAAAAGTAGATAAAGAAAAAGCTAAAAAGATATCTAAAAAAATTAAGAAGGGAGAAAACTTTACTTTAGAAGATTTTAGAGAGCAGTTAATTGAAATGCGTAGAATGGGAGGGGTTGGTCAAATCTTGGATAAACTTCCTGGCCAGGCTAATATGCCAGCAGATTTAAAAGATAAGGTAAATGATTCTTTCTTTGAAAAGATGGTGGTTATTATAAATTCTATGACTCCTAAAGAAAGAAATAATCCTGAAATTATAAAAGGTTCTAGAAAGCAAAGAATCGTAAATGGATCTGGTACTACAGTACAAGATTTAAATAAACTTTTAAAGCAGTTTAGAGAAATGCAAACAATGATGAAAAAACTTAGTAATGGAGGAATGGGGAAATTATTAAGAGGTTTAGGTGGTATGGGTGGAATGGGTAATATGGCCAATTTAGCATCCATGGCTGGTAAATTTTTGAAAAAATAATGTTCATTATTAGCTATTAAGTGAATTTTGTTGAAAAAAACTGAAAATCAGATAAAATTACATAGAATTTATTCAAAATAAATTCTATGTTTTAACCCTATAAAAAAGAGGAATTTATGGTAACTATTCGTTTAAGCCGTGGTGGTTCTAAAAAAAGACCATTTTATCAAATTGTAGTAGCAGACAGTCGTTGTGCTCGTGATGGAAGATTTATTGAAAGAATTGGATATTTTAATCCTGTAGCTCGTGGAAATGCTAAAAGATTAGAAATTAATCTTGAAAATGTAGATGCATGGGTTCAAAAAGGTGCTTCTATGTCTGATAGAGTTGCAACTTTAGTTAAAGAAGCTAGAAAAGTAGCTTAATGTTTAATAACATACATATTGTAGCTAAGTTAGGAGCTCCTTATGGAGTTCAAGGATGGATAAGTTTACATTCATTTACAGAGGTAGCTGAGAATATTTTTTCGTACAAACCTTTATATATTCAAAAAAAAGGTTCTTGGG
>JAWXTV010000030.1:0-6573 GCA_044433245.1 Psittacicella sp.
ATGTAGCTACCACAGGATTTCCTTTTGGCATTGGAGCAGGAGCAGCAGGTTGAGATGCATAAACAGCAACATTTGCTGGTTTATTTTTAGCATTTACATATAAAACTTGTGGTGGAGTTTGAGGTTGAGGAGCAACATTTGCTCTTTCATGAACTACTATAACCTTTTGAGGAGCTGGATTATAAGTTGTACATCCCGCTAAAAGTAAAGCAGCAGATCCTGCTAAGATAGCAATTTTGATATTTTTTGCATTTATAAATTTCATATTTATACCCTTATTAAATAATAATTAAAAACCTTTTAGACCTATAACATCAACATATTCTTTCCCATTTTTAATATGCCTTATTAATTTATAGGTTAAGCCTTTTCCTGAGTTTATATTATCAGGAGCTGCTATTAATAGTTGAGTATTAAGTCTTGAGCATAACTCAAAAAGAGTTGATATTGATTTATCATCAAGTCTTGCTGCTTCATCTAAAAACAATAATCTACAAGGGGATATATTATTATCTCTAAAGTTAGAACTTTCGTCTTCCCAACTTTGGATAATAATAAATAAAACAGACATCCCAACACCTATAGATTCGCCAGTTGATAAGCTATTACTCTCAGCTAATTTCCAGTTACTAGAAACTCTTAGAATTTCAAGGCTTATAGATATATAGTTTCTATAATCTAAAAGTTTTGTTCCCATTTCTTCTAAAGAGGTGCTATTAATATCATCTATAGCATTTATTTCATAGAATAAATTACCTAAATATTCTGAAAAACTCAATCCCTTTGAAATTAGTATATCATTTAAATTATGAATTTTAGCTAATTGATCTAATAATTTTTCGTAAGCTGGATATAAAGAATATTTTAATCTAACACCTTTTATTTGTCCAAAAGATACATTTGTAAGATTTGAATTAAGCTCCAAAATTTTAAGCTCTTCTTTTTTAATAGTTCTCCTTAAAATGCTAGCTATATTATAAGATGTAAGAGAAAAGCTGTTTTCACGATTTTTAAGCTCTTCTTTTAACTTAACAAGCTCTTCTTCCATCTTATTAATAGCTAGAATTGGATCATCAAATCCTATTATATCTCTTCTTATCCTACTTCTTAGATAATCATATATTTTAATTATAAAGTTAATCTTAAAGTTTAGTCCAGCTGAATTTTCAGATGATAATATAGAACTCAAAAGCTCATCTTTAATAGTTTGTTTTAAAGACCCAAGAGATCTATCTGAAATTGATCTAAGCTCAAAATCATTAAGATTTAAAAATTCATCTTTTTTAAGAGAATTTTTAATATTTGTAAAATCTTCTAATGAATCAATATCTTTAAGAATTGATGAAATATCTAAAAAAACTTTACGAGAATTTACATATTTTTCAAATTTTTCAGGATAGATATCTTTTGAGGATTTGATTTCAAAAGCTACCTCTAAAATTTCTTGGTTTAAAATTTCATTCTCTTTGGACGCTTTGTTTAAAGCTAGAGTTTTTTCTTGAGATTTAAGCTCTAAATCATCTTTATTTAAATCAGAAAGCTCTAATAGTTCTTGAGAGGTTTCTTCATAATCCTCCTGTTTTAAAGATAAAGAGTTTCTAGATGAGCCAAGAGAAATTTTAATTTCACTAAGTAATGAGTTTTTTATCTCAAGTTTAGATATCAACTCTTGAAGATCTTTTTTATTTTCAGAAAGCTGCCTTTCTAATAATGAATTATCAAATAAATTAGATTCATCTAGAAGGTGTTCAAGCTTAAAATATTCTTGTCTACTTAATAAGTCCTCTAAAAAATTTTCAGTTTCTATATTAGAAAGATATATATTTTCAAGGTTTTTCAAATCATCAAGTGAGTTTTCATTATCTTTTGGAAGAGCTAAGTATCTTTCAAGTTCTAATAAGTTACTCTCTAAAAATTTAAAAGAGGCTATATTTTTAGTATAGAAATTTTGAAGATCTTTAGATTCTAGAATATTTATCTCTAAATGTTGAATATTTTCATTTAAACTTATATAAGCAAATTCTTGGGTATCTAAAGATAGTTTAATTTTTTCAAGAAAATTAATAGTTTCTTTTTCTTCAAAATATCTAGAATTTAAATCTTGAATTTGATCTTTTAAGGTGTAAATTCTATCTAAAACCTCATCTAAAATATTTTCTGGATTTTCTGTTATAGAGCTAAAATCTATTGATAAAATTTCTCTTATAATACTTAATTCACCCTCTAAAGCTTGTTTTTGAAGATTAAAGGTTTTATTTAACTCTAAATTTTCAATTATTTGAGATGATATATATTTAAGTTTTTCATTTTTTTCTTCAGGAGTTAAAGTCTTATATTTATTAAGAAGATTAAACCTTATAAAATTATCATTAAAACTTGTGATAGTACCATTTAAATATTTTTCTTGAGAGCTTAATTTAAAGAAGTTTTCTAAAGCATCTTCTTTCACTAAAAAAAGATCATCTTTTTCAATATCAAATCCATTTTCTAAATTTTTATCTATTAGAGATTTTATATCTTTTAGGTCTTTAAATAATTCAAAATTGCCAAAAGATCCAAATACATCATTAGGGTCAAGGTCTTTGTCATTTTTTAAATTTATTGAGCTTTCTCTAATTTTTATAGAGCTCAATTGAGACTTTTTCTCTTCTAAAACTTTTAAAATATCTTTTTGCTTGTAAGATTTATCATAATTAAGATTAAGCTCTTTATCTATTTCTTTAAATCTTTTTAAAAAGTCCTCTTGAGTATTGAGATTTGTTCCAAATTTATTACTATAGTTTGAAATAAGAGCTTTGTTTTTAGAGTAAAGTTTTAATTCAGAGTTTAATTCTTTTTCTTTTAGAGAATTTTCATTTAACTCATCATTTAAATTTTCAAGCTCATAATCTACCTCAGAAAGCACTTCAGAAGACTCTTCTATTTTAAGAGTAATTTCTTTAGAAATTTCTCTTAAAGAGCCTATACTTAATTCTGAAATATCTAAAGCCTCTTCCCTTATAAATTCTTTATATTTATTGTAGGAGTCATAAATCTGTAAATATTTAGTTAAATTTTTCTTAAGTGATGAAAGTTCAATTTCTTTTGAATTAAGTTCAAACTTGTTAGTGCTTTTAGCTATAGACTCAAGATAAATTTTTAATTCATTTTTATTTTCTAAAAGATCTTTTTTATCTAAAGATATTAAAATACTTTCATATTTTTTATAAACTTCTTTAAGAGATTCTTCTGAGTTAAGAGAGAGTTTTAAAGAGTTTATTTTTAAAAGTATTTCTTTATTATTGAATTTTATTAAGTTTAAATTAATATCTATATTATTTCTTTCAAGATCTGGAATTATTAATTTTATTTTTTCAAAAAGCTCTATAGTTTTTTTATACTTGATAATTTCAATTGATCTTTCATCAAATCTTTTACCAAGATCTATTAGTTCTGAGCTTATTTTTTCTATTAAAGCTTCTTTTTCTTTAGAAGATTCTTTTAAAGAATCTATCTCAAAGCTAAGATTTTCTTCATTTGACTCAAGATCAAAAATCATGTCTTGTAGATTTTCTATATCTATTTCTAACTCATCTTTTTTTAAATTTAATTTTTCTTTAAACTCAGATCTTATAAGTTTAAGCTCTATTTCCTTTAAAGATAGGTTTAAATCTTGTATCAATGTAGATAGCTTTTCTCTTGATTTTTCTTTTTCAGTAAGGGATCTTCTAAGACTTTCTTCTCTAGCTTTAAAGTTGTAATAATCTTGTCTATTAGCTAACGCTTTATTTTTATTAATCTCCAAAAGCTTTAAATGCCTTACATAGTCTGAACCAACATAATTTAGAGATAACTCTAAAAGTTCTTTAAAAAAATCTTTTTGTTTTTCAGTATCAGCAATAGTTAAAAGAGTTTTTTTATTTTCATTTAAAGCAAGCTCCATATTTACAAAAGCTTTTTTAATATCATCATGTTCTGGAAGGATGTATTGTTTTAAAGATTTTGCAACAGTAGATGAAATACCGCCATATAGAGAAGCTTCTATAATTCTATAAAATCTTGCTCTATCACCAGATGTTCTCATCTTTCTAGGTAAAATTCCAAGATTAAATAAAGCATTATGATATTCAAGAATAGAGTTATAAGTTTTAAATTCAGTTTCGCTACTTAGCAAGCTTTTAATTTCAGATAAAGGTATAATTTTTGCTTTTATATTATCTATTTTTACAAGAAATATAGAAAAAATATCAAGAGGTCTTCTAGATTTAATAATAAAAGGTTTTAATTCAGCAGAAGAATTAATTCCAGAGCCTTTAAGTGAGTAAACTCCGAAATATATTATATCATTAAATGAATTTTTAGCTTCTAAAATAGAATAATTACTTCCTTGCATAAGCTTTCCAAATAAACCTTTATCTTTTGATGAGTTTATCTGAGATGCCTCTGTTGTATTTTTAAAATTTAAAAGACTAAGATCTGGAATTAAAGCTGTAATAAATCCAGCCATAGTAGTAGATTTACCAGACCCATTTCCACCGGATAAAGTAGTTATTTGATCATCTAGAATAAATCTTTTTGCAAAAAATCCATTCCAATTAATCAAGCTAAGAGATAAAAATTTACCCTTTTTTATTTCAAAATTATTCATCATCTAAATTATCCATTTCTTTTAAATCTTTAGAGGTATTTAAAGATTTTTCACTTAATATTTCACCTTCTTGATCTAGCGAGTTTATTACTTTGTCATACTCTACATCAGATCGCACATCAACTGCAAATCTCATTATAGCTGATGAGATATAAAATCTTTTAAAATCACTTCCTTTTATGTATCTAACCATAGATAGCTTTTGAAGTTTACTAATAGCTGGTTGAACTTTATCTATAATTCTTTTTTTATCAATATCCGTATTATAGTATTTTAAAGAAAGTATCTTAGTAAGCTCTTTAGTATCAAGTTGAGAAAATAATTCATCTATAACTTCTTGAATATTAAAAATACCCTGATTTGCAAGCTTATTTGGAGATAAAGACAGTAGACATAAAACTTTTCCTATTAGCATTTCAAATTTAGAAAGTCTTATAACTCCAAATAAAGATTCATTTAAGTATTTAAGGTAAATAAATCCTTCTGGAGCATGTATAATTTCGGTTTTATATTTTTTATAAAAATTATTGAAGAATTCTATATTATTAAGAACAAATTCATATAAAGTTGGGTCATCAACTGAGAGATGTTTTCCAGATCTTAAGTATGAATCTACTATTGGAAATAATTCTGAATTTAAAATTTTATTTAAATCTATATTTTGCATACTAATATCTTCTCTTACTAAGTACAGAAGCTCCATAATCAGTTATATTATACCATATATCACTTTGTGAGATATCATCTTTACTGATAGCTTTTAAAATCTTATCATACACAAAAATTGCTATTTTAAAGTGTTGATCTTTTGGATATTCCTTTAAAGTGTTTCTTAAAAACTCAACTATATCTAAAGAATCTTTTTCTGTTTTTTTAATAAGATCTTCAATTAAAATGGAAACTTCATCTATCACCATATCATTTTCAAAATCTATATAGTCTACTTCGGATTCTAGTAGTCCTGTAACTTCTAGATCTTCTGAAATTTCCTCTTCTCTTAAAGATGGAAGTCTATTAGCTGAAATAAATTCAAGATACCAAGGATATTTTGTATATTCTTTAACCGATAAACTAAGCCTTTTTAAGAAAAGCTTATCTTTATCTATATTTATAGCTGTTCTAATAAATTTATGAACATGTTTGTCATATTCAGCCCATAGTTCAATAGATTTTTGACTCCAGTATATAATTTTATCAAGCTTAGAGCTTAAATTATCAAGAAGAGATTTTATATAGTTAAGCTCTATCTTATTAAAAATAATCTCTTTAATAAGAAGAAGATTGTTTTCAAGATTGCCAGCTACAGCATTTAAGCTATCTTGAAGTTCCTTTAAATTGGAGGAAGTATTATTTAAAAGCTCTATACAACTATCAATTGCATCTATCCAACTTTTTTCTAAAAGAGCTGATATATTATCTTTAACATTAGTTTGAGTTTTATCCATACTCCTTTGAAAAAGATCTATACTATCAAATATTTCGGTTACTAAATATTTTAAAGTGGCATATACCTCATTTTCCCAAAAAATATGATTTTCGTTATCTTTATTTTCAAGACATAACTTATAGAGCTTTTCAAGTTTTGAGTCTACAAGAGATAATTGATCTGAAAGCTTTAAATCTTTTAAATTAAACTGTTTAAAATAAAATTCTCCAAGAGTAATTCCAAGAGAGCTTAGCCTATAAATTGAACTTCCAAGGTATTCAAATCTATTTAAAATATTATCAGAAATAAGCTCACTTACTAATTTATTAGCTCTATATTCAATAAGACTTTCAGTACTTCTATCATAAAGTTTTTTATCAAGATCTCGATAAAGATCTATAAGATCACTTAGAATAAGCTCACCTTCTATATTTTTATGATAATAGTCAACTACTATAAAAAGAAATAATAGTTTTTTATTATCAAGACCTAGGTTTAGGTTTTCCTCCAAAGACCAGCT
>JAWXTV010000031.1:0-6447 GCA_044433245.1 Psittacicella sp.
GTTGTTAAAAAAGAATTTGGTATAGAAAAGGGTAATAGCACTTACTTACAAAAATTATTTCCAAAAGGACCGGCTTTGCAACTTAGTAAATTTGCAGGACTTCCAAAACCTGCAAAATGTTTATAACTTAAGAGAAGGAGTTTATTTTGAATTGTACAAGCAGAAGACTTGCAAAATCCAAAACTATAGCTTTAGTAGCTCATGACCATAGAAAGGAAGCTATTATAGCTTGGGCTTTAAAAAATAAAGATATACTAGCTCAACATAATTTAGTGGGAACTGGAACCACAGCTACTTTAGTGGCTAAACATACAGGACTCAAAGTAAGACCTTTATTAAGTGGTCCTATGGGTGGAGATCAGCAAGTTGGGAATTTAGTAGCTTCTAAAGAGTTGGATATATTAATATTTTTCTGGGATCCGTTTGAAGCTATGCCTCATGATCCTGATGTTCGAGCTCTACTTAGAATATCAACAGTGTGGAATATTCCAATGGCTTTAAATGAGTCCTCTGCTGATATGATTATAAATTCTAATTTATTTCATGAGAAGTTTGATATATCTATTCCAGATTATGAAGGTTACTTAAATAAAAGAATAGATGATTAACTTTCTAGGCTTAAAAACTCTAAAGAGTTATTGGATAATTTTAGATATTTAATATCTTTGTTATTTTCCCAATTATCTAAAACATATCTATATTTTTTATCTTTAGAGTTTTCTATGTGAATACTTATTTTATGAGTGTGACCATGTATGCAGTAGTTACACTTATATTCATTCATTTTTTCTATAAAAAATTCTGTATTTATATCCATGATATTCATACTTTTTAATTTTTTATCTTCTAAAGATCTTTCTCTTATTGATCTCCCAATTTTTTTTCTAATAAGGCTAGGTAGATGTAGAAATAAAAACTGTCGCCATTTTTGATTTATTTTTTTTCTAAACTTTTGATATTTAATATCATCAGTACATAAAGTATCTCCATGGCATAATAGAATTTTTTTATCCATAGCTTTTAAAATATGGTAATCATCTAATTTAATAATAAAATTTTTTCTACAAAATTTGGAACCAATTAAAAAATCTCTATTGCCTGCTTGAAAAAAAACTTCAACTTTATTTTGATGTAAGATTGAGAAAGCGTTTTCTATTTCCTTCAAAAAATTATACTTAATATCATCACCTAACCAATAGTCAAAAAGATCTCCTAAAATATAAATTTTTGAAGCGTTTTTATGATTTATTAAAAAATTTGTAAAAGTTTTTGTAAGTTCTGGATTATTTTCTGATAAGTGGATATCTGCTATAAATATAGAATAAGACATATGTTTTAAGGTTAATCTTAAAATTATTTAAATTATACATAAATATAAAATTTTAGTATAATAAAAAATTATTTTTCAAAAATTTTTATATATATTATGCTTGCAGCATTAAGAATAATTCTTTTAACAATAATCTCTATAATTATTTTGCTATTAGCTATTGTAATAGCTGTATTTTCTTTTAGAAATCCAAGTACAAATTTTCTAGTTGCTAGAATGTTTAAAATTTTTACTCCAATTTTAGGGGTTAAAATAGAGTGGAAACTTCCCAAAAATCTACCAGAAGGTAGTAAAACTTATATAGTAAATCATCAATCTAATTATGATATTTTTGTAACTTCAAAGATGCTTATGAAAAGAACTGTAACTCTTGGTAAAAAGAGTTTACTTTTTGTACCAATTTTTGGAGTGGCTTATTGGCTTGCTGGAAATATTTTGTTAGATAGAGAAAATAAATCAAAAGCCCACTCATCTCTGGATAATATTATAAAAACTATTCATAGAAAGAAATTATCATTATGGATATTTCCAGAGGGGACCAGGTCTAAAGGTCAGGGTCTTTTAGATTTTAAGATAGGTGCATTTTATACTGCGGTAAATGCTAATACCCCCATTATTCCTATAGTAATAAGTCAATATGATATTAAGCTGAATAGGTGGAATAATGGAACAATAATTTGTGAGATGTTAGATGAGATTCCTATTGAAGGTAACTCAAAAAGAGATAGTTTAAAACTTATGAAAAAGACTCATACATTAATGAGTGAAAAGATTCAAGAACTTAATAAAGAAGCTAATATAAAGGTAGGAAAGATAAATGAATAAAGTTCATATTAAAACTTGGGGTTGTCAGATGAATGAGTATGACTCTGAAAAGATTTTATCATTACTAAAAGATCGTTTTGGAGCTGAGTTAGAGGAGAACGCAGAATCTTCTGATATTCTAATTTTAAATACTTGCTCAATAAGAGAAAAAGCTCAGGAAAAACTTTTTCATCAGCTTGGAAGATGGAGAGAGTTAAAAGAGGTTAATAAAAACTTAATTATTTGTGTAGGTGGATGCGTTGCTTCTCAAGAAGGTGCTAGAATCCGCCAAAGAGCTCCTTATGTTGATATTATTTTTGGACCTCAAACCCTTCATAGACTGCCAGCAATGATAGAGCAGCTTCATAAAGGTGAAAAAGCTGTAATAGATATTTCTTTTCCAGAAATTGAAAAATTTGATTCTTTACCAGTTCCAGAGCCAGATGGAGTAAGTGCTTTTGTTTCTATAATGGAAGGCTGTAATAAGTATTGTAGTTATTGCGTAGTTCCTTATACTAGAGGTGAAGAAATGAGTAGACCTTTAAATAGTGTTTTGCTTGAAATTCTTCAGTTAGCTCAACAAGGTGTTCGTGAAATTAATCTTTTAGGTCAAAATGTAAATGCTTATAGAGGCCCTAAAGAGGATGGTACTATATGTTCATTTGCAGAGCTTTTACGTATTGTTGCTTCAATAGATGGTGTTGATAGGTTAAGATTTATAACTTCCCACCCTCTTGAGTTTAGTGATGATATTATTGAGGCTTATGTAGATATTCCTGAACTATGTGATTTTCTTCACCTCCCAGTTCAAAGTGGGTCTGATGATATTTTAAATGCTATGAAAAGAGGTTATACATCTTTAGAATATAAATCTATTATTAGAAAATTAAGAAAAGTAAGACCTAATATGCATATTAGCTCTGATTTTATAGTTGGTTTCCCAGGGGAAACTGATGAAGATCATGAAAAAACAATGGATCTTATAAGAAAAGTAAACTTTGATATGAGTTTTAGTTTTATATTTTCTGCAAGACCAGGAACTCCTGCTGCTGATCTTCCTGATGATACTCCTGAAGAAGTTAAAAAACAAAGACTTCAAGAGTTACAGCATCAAATAAATGTCCAAGCTCAACTATTTAGTAGAGAGATGTTAGGAGCTACCCAAAGAGTTTTAGTTGAAGGAGTTTCCAAGAAAAATGTTATGGAGTTAACTGGTAAATCTGAGTTTAATAGAGCTGTAAATTTTGTTGGATCTCCCGATCTAATTGGTAAATTTGTTGATGTAAAAATTACAGACGTATTTCAAAACTCATTAAGAGGGGAAATTATTTGTGTTGAGGGAGATGGCGTATTTAGTTTTAACTCAACCCCAATATCTTTAGAGCTTCCCTCTGATAATTTAGGTGTAGAAACTTATAAAGCTTAAGTATTGATTTTATTTTTCTTGATTGATAATGTGTATATTATAATTAATAATTTTTATAGGTAATTTCATGAAAAAAGTTTTAATATTAAATACACATTTAAAATTTGATGGATTTGCAAAAGGTGAATTAGCTCAAGAAATAGTTAATATTGCAAATACCACTCTTAATTCTAAAGGGTATGATATAAAAGTTACTAATATTCAAGAAGTTTTAACTAATTTAGATATAAGTAAAGAGCTTGAAGACCACAAATGGGCTGATTATATTATAGTTCATTTACCAATATACTGGATGAATGTATCTTCTATATATAGAGAATATATGGATAAAGTATATAGCGCTGGAATGATGGGAGATTTATGTCAGTTTGATGGAAGACATAGTGTATCTCCAAAAGAAAATTATGGGACAGGTGGACTTTTAACTAACACTAAGTATATGTTAGTAACTTCTTTAAATGCGCCAGAAGAAGCTTTTAGAAAAGATGACTTTTTTGGCAAGCCTATAGATGATTTATTATTTAGTCAGCATATGGTATTTAAATTCTTTGGAATGCAAAAGTTAAATACATTTGCATTTTATGATGTTTTAAAGAATTTTGATATTAATCAATTTAAAGATTTTGAAAATCATATAAACAGTATTTTTAATGATTAGTATATTTAGTGTGTAGTAATAAAATATGGCTATTAATAAGTAGCAATATTTTTATTATTGTAAAATTATCTAAAAATAGAAAATATACTTTATTAAAGGTTTAGTAAAAGCTGTACTTTAATTCAATAGTAACTGATTATAAAGTTTTATATAGAAAAAATATAAATTATAATATAAATATATAAATAATTTATATTATAATTTATGAAATCTAAACAAATTTTTTTATTTCCAGAAAATAATTATGCCCTTCAAAATTTATGTGGTCCTTTAGATGAAAATATTAAATATATTGAATCTAAATTAAAAGTTAAAATCCAAAGACAAAATTTTAATTTTTCTATTTTATCTCAAGATAAAGCTAGAAATATTCAAGTTTCTAATTTTATAAGAGATTTATACAAAGATCTTTTAGATGATGAATATTCAAACTTTAACTTGGTAGATCTTGCAAGAATCATGCAGGAAAATTTTATAGTAAAATCTGAAAGTTTTAATAAAAGAAACTTAAATGAGGTATCCTCAACTATAAAAACAGCAAATTATACCCTTAATTTAAGAGGTGATAATCAATTAAATTATATAAGATCTATTAAAAACTTTGATATAACTTTTGGAATTGGTCCAGCTGGAACTGGTAAAACTTTTTTAGCTGTAGCAGCTGCTGTTGAGGCTCTTGAAAAAAAAGAAGTAAAAAGAATTCTTCTTGTAAGACCGGCTATAGAGGCTGGAGAAAAGCTGGGATTTTTACCTGGAGATATCTCACAAAAGGTAGATCCATACTTAAGACCTCTTTATGATTCATTATTTGAAATGTTAGGAGTTGAAAAAGTAGAGTCCTACATAAAAAGATCTATCATAGAAATAGCCCCTCTTGCTTATATGAGGGGAAGAACTTTAAATGATTGCTTTATTATTTTAGATGAAAGTCAAAATACAACTATAGAGCAGATGAAGATGTTTTTAACAAGAATTGGTTTTAACTCTAAGACTGTAATTACAGGTGATATATCACAGATAGATTTACCAAGAGGTGTTAAATCTGGACTTAAAAATGCTATAGAAGTTTTATCTAGTATTGATGAGATAGGTATGCACTATTTTATAAAAGAAGATATTGTAAGACATCCTATTATTATGAAAATTGTAGAAAGTTATGAAAATTTTGAAAAGGTAAAAAGAGATGAAAAGTGTGATTGATCTTCAAATAGCATCAGAAACTCAAAATAATATCCCAACTATTGAGCAATTTGAATCTTGGTGTAATGCAGCTATTTTAGGTAATAAAAATGAATTAAGCATAAGAATAGTTAATGATCCTGAGAGTCAAGAATTAAATAATGCTTATAGGGGAAAAAACTATCCAACTAATGTGTTATCTTTTGAATCAGATCTTCCAGGGGAGTTAAATATTCCTTTGCTTGGTGATCTTGTGATTTGTAAAGATGTTATGGAAAGAGAAGCGAAAGAGCAGGGTATAACTCTTGAGTCTCATTGGGCTCATTTAACTGTTCATGGATGTTTACATCTTCAAGGTTATGATCATATTATCGAAGAAGAGGCTGAAATTATGGAAGCTTTAGAAGCTAAAATTTTAATCTCTTTAGGGTATGAAGACCCCTATATTCTTGAAAAAGAATAGTTTTGCAAGATATGGATATAAATACTCAAAGATCACTAAGATTTTTGAGTTTAAATCAATGCAATCTACTTTTAG
Organism: Psittacicella sp.; assembly: GCA_044433245.1. Lineage (GTDB taxonomy): Bacteria > Pseudomonadota > Gammaproteobacteria > Enterobacterales > JAWXTV01 > JAWXTV01. The sequence goes on from JAWXTV010000031.1 coordinate 5,936, forward strand.
GTAAGTCATTTGATAGAAGTATAATTTATATTGGTGAGAGAGTAGATTCTTTAAGTAAAGACCCTACTAAAAGTTTTAATTTTAAGTCTATAAAAACATCACTTGGAGATGAGGCTGATGTAGTTATTTTAGATGCTCTAGATAAAGATTTAAATACTTATTTTAGTTTAGAAAATTTAGTTATCTCCTTAAGTCTTGTAAGATTTTCTGGAGTATTTATTCTTCTAGACTTTAAAAATGATATAAATTTTTTTAGTAAAAAGTGGCTTCAAGATCCAGTTAAAACTTTTAATTCATTTAATTTAATTTTGGAAATATTACCATTTAATCTTAAAAAGTCTCTATATAATAACTTTTCGTTTAAAAATATTAAAGCTCCTTTAAATAAAAATAAAAAGTTTAATTTAGATTTAGCTGAGCAAGATTTGCTTTTTAAAAGGTTTATAGAATTTTATAAAAATTATCAAAATATAGCTATACTAGGAAAAAGAGGGAGGGGAAAGTCTTTTCTT
>JAWXTV010000032.1:0-6366 GCA_044433245.1 Psittacicella sp.
TTGTAGCTATATGAGCAGCAGCACAAACAGTTAACCAATCAGCTCCAGCTTGAAAGGCCATTTCAGCAAGAACAACTCCAGCATCAGTAGTTTTAATATCACATACTATAATATGATTTGGGTGCAATTTTTTTAAAGTTCTAACAGCTTGCATACCTTCGGCACAAATTAAAATAGTTCCAGCTTCAATAACATCAACATAATTTTCTATATTTTTACTAGCAACTAAAGCGCTATCTAAATCAGTAAAATCAAGAGCAACTTGGATAAGAGGTTTTTTCATAGTATTCTCCACAATTTTTTCAATTATTTTATTAAGAAGTAATTTATTCTGCATATTTTGCTAAAGCTTCATCAACAATAGCTATCACTTCTTCTGAAGTGTTACAATTTAAAAATTTTTCGATATTTACACCATCTTCAGCTTCATCGTCTTCAAGAATTTGAGTAATTTGCATCACTCCTTCAATATGAGCATCTCCTGTGCTTCCAGCTAAAGTAATAAGAAGTTTAATTGGAGTATCCTCCCCTTCTAATTTAATTGGAGTATCTAAAGTTGTTAAAGCAAAGCCTGTTTCTAAAACACCTTGCTCTGGTCTAGCGTGAGGCATTGCAATTCCTGGAGCTAAAACTATATAAGCACCTAATTTATTAATACTTGCAATAATAGCTTTATAGTATTCGGAAGTTACAATATTATTTTTCTCTAATAAATCAGTACCAATTTTTATAGCTTCTTCCCATGAACAAACACTTTGATGTAGTGCAATTGAATTATTTTTTACTAAAGATTCACGTAAATTCATAAAAAACTCCTTCTTTGTAAAAGGGGGGCATTTTAATCATGTAATGACACCCTTTTTATTGTAATTTAAAAATATTTAACTTAAGATCTATGCTTCTCTATTAAAGCTAATAACTCGGCTCCAAAAGTATTTGGATTTAACATATTTTTAACACCTAATTTATCAACACCATCAGATACCTCTATATCATTAGCTAAATGAGTTGATGATACTATAATATCTGTTGAGCCAAGATGACTTTTATATTCTGATACAGCACAAGAATCAGTTGTATTTGGAATGCCTTTTTTATTTAAATAATCAGCTATTTTCATACGCATGATCATTGATGAACCTTGACCATTTCCACATACTGTTAAGATTCTAATTGGCTTATCAGAGTTTTGAGTTTGCTGAACTTCTTGAGTTTGCTCTTGAGTAGCTTCTTGATTATTATTTGTATCAGAGCCCTTTACCAAAACTTCATCACTCCAGCTATCTAATTCATCAACTGAATCTAAGCCAAGCTTTGATGCTTTAACTAGTCTTGCTCTATGATCTTTACCTGCATAAAGCATATATATTACAGCTAAAATAATGATAACTATAATGAACCACATTGACATTGAAAGAGCTTTAAATACTGGAGGGAAGAATACAGCAAAATCTGTCATGCCTATCCAAGAATTTATTACTGCATGATTTAAATGACTAAATACATATATTCCATAAGCTGATCCAAATATTTCAAGAAGACCAGCTATGAAACAAATTATTGCAGCAGCCTTCCAACCACCAAATTTATTTGCATAACACCCTATAGCAGCATTAGAGAAAAATAGAGGAATAAATCCAGGAACAACTAAAATTGCACTTCCTAAAGATATCATAACCCCTACAGCAACTAACTGGCCTATTGCCCCACAAATAAATCCAAAAACCATAGAATTTGGAGCAAATCCAAATATTGCTGCAACATCAATACCTATAACTGCATTTGGAATTAATTTTTCAGATATACCTTTAAATGATTCTGTAAGTTCAGATACAAACATTCTTACCCCATTTATAATAATCTGAATTGATACAGCAAACATTAAGCCTGTATATAAGATATAGATAAACCAATTTTGACCATGAGATAATATTTCAATATTTTTAATACCTAAAGATAGTAAAATGGCACCTAGAAATATAGTCATAACTATAGTAATAGCTGATACATTATCATTAAATATATGTAACCAGCTTGGTAATTTCATATTTTCAACACTATCTTTTGGATTTCCTAGATATGGAGCACTTTTAGCTGCCACATATGAGCTAAATTGCTGCATATGACCAATAGAAAACCCTGCTCCTCCTGTTACCTTTTGAGTAGGTCTATATATCATATTTGAAGATATTGCCCAATATAGTCCGGCTATAATAGATGAAAACGCTATAGTTTCAAACATAGAGCAGCCTGCCAAGAAAAAGAATAAAGCTAATATAGCAGCTTCTTGAAACAATATTTGTCCTGTTAAAAATATTACTCTAATACCTGTCCATTTATTAAAAATTACTAAAATAATATTTAAAGAAAGCCCTAAAAGAACTATATAAGTTACCCAACTAAAATCTTGTCTCATAACATCTAAAGCATTTACCCATTGAACATAAGGTCCTAATATAGCTCCATGAATATTATACGTTTTCGATAACATAGAAACTATAGGAGTAAATCCATTTACTAAAATACCAGCTCCTGCATTCATCATAATATACCCAACAGCTGTTTTTATAGCTCCTTTAATAATAATAGTTTTTGATTTTTTAAGAATCGTATATCCAACAGCTGAAATAATCGCTAATAAAAAAGCTGGTTTTTGAAGTATGTCAGATAAAATAAAATCAAGAACCTCTAATACATAATGCATTATTTAATAAATCCTTAAATATTCTAACAACGATCAAAGTTCGAGTTAAAAATTAAAATTATTATATGATCCTATTATAGTTAGTTTTTTGATTATTACAATCATAAAAAATCATGATATAAATAACAATACTGTAATAAGATACTATAAAAATAATATATCTTCGCTATATATCTAAAGATATAGATAATATTTAGTATGATATCAATAACATAAAATAATATTTTTTCATAACTTTTAATAAAAAATGATTGCATATAACCATTTTATGATTTAATATGATCACATAAATTCAAATTAGATGTGTTATTACATGGTAAAATATATCAATAAAATTAATTGGTATAATAAGCAAGAGAGTATATGAAGCAAACTCTAAGACATTCTCAAATTTTAAAACTACTTCAAATAGAAGAGTACTTAACAGTTCAAGATTTGGAGAATAAACTAGGAATTTCTCAATCTACAGTTAGAAGAGACTTAAAAATTCTTTCTGAGAAAGGATTGCTAGAAAGACTTTATAATGGAGCAAGATTAGCAACATCCTCCAGTAAAACATCTAATTTATGGGATCTTGACTCACAAAATGTGAATAATAATAATGAAATGAAAATTAGTATAGCAAAAGCTGCAAGTTTACTTCTAAAACCAGAAGAAAGTGTTATGTTAAGCCAAGGTTCTACTATTTTTAGATTAGCTAAAGAAATTTGCGGTCTTAATTTACAAATATTAAGTAACTCATTTCCTTTAATTCATTATTTAATAGAAAATAATCACAAAAATATTATTGTTCTAGGTGGGCAATATGATCAAAATAATGAATATACGGTTCCATTTGGTCATATTAATTATTCTAATTACAGCGCTCATTATATGTTTACAACAGGATCAAGTCTTACAAAAAATGGATTATACAAAACAGGTAATTTATCTATGCTAGCAGAGAATCAAATGGTTGATCGCGTTAGCAAAATAGTTGTATTAGTTGATAGTTCTAAAGTAGGTTTATCTATTGGAATGCATTTTCTCCCTCCTAAAGATATAGATATTATCATTACCGGGAAAGATGCTGATAAAAATATAATTAATAGCCTTCGCAAGCAGGGTATTGAAATCATACTTGTATAGGCTTTTTTTCCTAAAGGAGATATTATGTCAAAAGTTAATGAAATTACAAGAGAATCCTGGATTTTAAATACATTTCCAGAGTGGGGAACTTGGTTAAATGAAGAAATTTCTGTTACAAATATAGCTCCAAATACTTTTTCTGTTTGGTGGCTTGGATGTACTGGAATATGGCTTAAAACTGAAAAAGCAAATATAATAGTAGATTTTTGGTGTGGCACTGGTAAACATACAATGAAAGAACAGTTTATGAAACCACAACACCAAATGATGCGTATGACAGGTGTTAGGAAACTACAAAAAAATCGTAGAACTTCAATTTTTCCATTAGATCCATTTGGAATTAAAGAATTGGATGCTGTTTTTGCAACTCATGATCATGCTGACCATATAGATGCTAATGTAGCAGCTGCTGTTATGCAAAATTGTAGCTCAGATGTTAAATTTATTGGACCACAAGCTTGTGTAAACTTATGGCAATCATGGGGGGTTCCAGTTGATAGATGTCAAGTTGTAAAACCTGGGGATATTATAACTATTAAAGATACTACTATTAAAGTGCTGGAATCTTTTGATAGAACAGCTTTAATTACATTACCCGTTGGGCAATCCTCTCAAGATAAGGCTATTCTTGATACATTAGATTCAAGAGCTGTTAATTACATCTTTGAAACAACTGGTGGTAATATTTATCATTCAGGTGATTCTCACTACTCAAATTACTATGCAAAACATGGTAATGAACATAAAATTGATATAGCATTTATGGCATTTGGTGAAAACCCACGCGGTGTTACAGATAAAATGACTTCAGCTGATATTTTAAGAGCTGCCGAATGCTTAAACTGTAAAGTTGTAATTCCTTTACATCATGATATTTGGTCTAATTTCCAAACCGATCCACAAGAAATTACTGTATTATGGAATTTTAAAAAAGAACGTGTTGGTTATAATTTCCATCCATTTATCTGGCAAGTTGGTGGACAATACACATATCCAACTGATGCTCATAAAATTACTTATAACTATGATCGCGGCTTTGATGATGTATTCACAAATGAACCAGAGTTACCATATACTTCATTCTTATAAGAAGTAATATTCCTCTAAGCTATTAAAGTGTTAAACCACTACTATTGCAGCTTTTAGTAGTGGTTTTTCTATTTTAAATTTTTAAAATTATAATTTATAAATTGCAGAATATCTTTCTTTGAAGAATTTAAACTTAATCTCTTAATAGAGTTTTCAAACAACACTTTAGAAATAAAACTATTTTCATAAGAAAATTTTAAAATTCTTAACATAGAGGGTAAAGCTGAATCTAGACTTTGATTTTTTCTTAAAAATAAAGCAAATTTTTTAATATCTAAATAAGATACTCTATTTACATCACCTATCTTACATAAACATAAATCTACATCTAAATCTTTTAAAAAAGACTTTTCTAAATTTTGAAGCATTTTAACAGCTAAAACAGAAATTGGATATATCATTATATATTGAGGTCTTGCTGTAACCGTAGATATTCTTTTTGAGATATAAACTAATTTAAAACCATTTTTTAGCCAAAATTTATAAGTGGATTTAACAAAGCTAAAACTTACTGAGATAAAATCTTTATAACTATTTTGAGCTTGAGATTTAAGCTTAGATATAAGCAAAGAACCAATACCACTACTTTGAAATTCTTTTGAGACAGCAATTCTTGATATTCTTAAAGAAGATAGCGATAAAAGTTTTCTATCCCCATAAAAATAATATAACATCTGTACTGCTAAATTACCCTTAGGCCTTCTATTTCCCTTGAAAATTTCATTTTGTAGTTTTATATCAAATATATTGCCCTCATCAAAAGCCCATAATCCCCCAATTAAAGAATTTTTATAAGAAATTCCACATAATATATTTTTACCATCTAAAAGCCTCATGAGGTCAGTTAAAGTATTTTGATAATGAGCATCTAGTAGTAATTTATATAAGCTAAGTATATTTTGAGTATTTTTAAAATAACTTACATCTAAAAATTCAATATCTTGAATCTCTAAAATATTTGATTTACCATCGTTTGAATCTACATTATATGGGTTAGAAAATAATATATTAGAATTATTTATAAAAATATCCTCCCTAAAAGATAATAAATCACTATAAACTTCAAGATCATCACCTTCTTTCCATCTAAGAGGTTTTTTAGGGTTTAAAATTAATGAATTTCTAGGTAAAATATACTTAATAAATCCATCTCTAGTACCCTCATAACCTAAAACTGTAGAAATATATATAATTTTTATAAATATATTTTGAAGTTTTAGAATAACTGAACTTGAAATATTAGAGGCTTCTTCAATAAATAAAATTTTAGATGTATTTTTAGTTTTAAAGATATCTGTAGGGGTGCAAAACTCTAAGTTTTCTAAAGATTTTAATGAATTTGCAGAAGGTTTTGAAGATGATAATAAAATACAATTTTCAGATCCTAAAAAAGAAATTATTCTACTAGAAAGAAAAGACTTTCCCCTCCCTCTTTTTCCTAGTAT
>JAWXTV010000033.1:0-6354 GCA_044433245.1 Psittacicella sp.
ATAAAGCATTATAAAGATATGGACAATAAAAAAGCCTTAACTTTTCAGTTAAGGCTTTTTAATATTAAAATTTAACTTTTAAAAATTAAATTTTACATTTTTATTTATGTAGATCAAAACGATCTAAGTTCATTACTTTAACCCATGCTTTAACAAAATCTTCAACAAATTTAGCTTTAGCATCATCAGCACCATAAACTTCAGCAATAGCTCTTAATTGAGAGTTAGAACCAAAGATTAAGTCAACTGCAGTAGCAGTAAATTTAACTTCACCAGTTTTACGATCAGCAACATTAAATAAATCTTTAGCGCCTTCAACTTTTTCCCATTTGTAATCCATATTTAAAAGATTTACAAAATAATCAGTAGTTAATGCACCTGGAGTTTGAGTGAACACACCATGTTTTGAATTATCATAGTTAGTATCCATCATACGCATACCTGCAAATAATACAGTCATTTCAGGAGCAGATAGAGTTAATAATTGAGCTTTATCAATTAATAATTCAGAAGTTGTTGCTAATTTAATGTTTTTAGTAAAGTTTCTAAATCCATCAGCAAGAGGTTCTAAAGGAGCGAATGCATGAGCATCAGTTTGCTCAGCTGCAGCGTCACCACGTCCACCATTAAATGGAACTTCAACTTCAAATCCAGCATTTTTAGCAGCTAATTCGATACCTAAGTTACCAGCTAAAACTATTAAGTCAGCTAATGAAATTGGTAAAGTTTTAGCAAATTCTGCTTGAACACCTTCAAGAACACCAATAACTCTATTAGTTTGTTCTGGAGCATTAACTTCCCAAGTATTTTGAGGAGCCAATCTAATTCTAGCACCATTAGCACCACCTCTGTAATCAGATCCTCTGAATGTAAAAGCAGAAGCCCAAGCTGTAAATACTAATTCTCTAACCGTTAGGCCAGTTGCTTTAACAGCTTCTTTAATAGTGTTTAACTCAGCAGAAGTAAGTTCACGATTAGTGTTTGCAGGAATGATATCTTGCCAGATGAAGTTTTCAGTAGGAGCATAAGTTCCATGATAACGAGCAACAGGACCAACATCACGATGAGTTAATTTAAACCAAGCGCGAGCAAAAGCTTTAGTGAATTTTTCTGGATTTGCTAAGAAATCTTCAGAAATTCTTCTATATTCTGGATCATACATTAATGATAAATCAGTTGTAAGCATACGAACTCTAACTTTTTCACCAGCATGGTGTGCATGAGGAGCAGTTTTTTCAGCGCCCGCAGCAACCCATTGCCATGCTCCAGCTGGAGATTTTTCTAAAGCCCACTCATATTTAAATAAGTTTTCAAAGAATCCCATATCCCATTTAGTTGGTTGATTAGTCCAAGTAACTTCAAGACCAGAAGTGATAGCATCAGCACCAACACCTGATTTATAAGTACTTCTCCAACCCATACCTTGATCTTCAATAGGAGCAGCTTCTGGTTCACGTCCAACATGATCAGCAGGACCAGCACCATGAGTTTTACCAAATGTATGTCCACCAGCTATTAAAGCAACAGTTTCTTCATCATCCATAGCCATACGACCAAAAGTTTCACGAATATCAGTTGCAGCAGCTAAAGGATCTGGCTTACCTTGAGGGCCTTCTGGGTTAACATAAATTAATCCCATAACAACAGCAGCTAAAGGATCATCTAATTTACCATCTTCACCTCTTAAGTCACCCATCCATTCAGTTTGAGTTCCCCAGAAAGAATCAATTTCAGGTGCATAGATATCTTCACGACCACCAGCAAAACCTACAATAGGTAATCCCATTTCTTTAAGAGCTATAGTACCTGTAAAGATAATTAAATCAGCCCAAGATAGTCTACGACCATATTTTTGTTTGATAGGCCATAATAGACGACGTGCTTTATCTAAACTAACATTATCAGGCCAGCTATTAATAGGAGCAAATCTTTGGTTACCAGTATTAGCACCACCTCTACCGTCCATAGTACGGTAAGTACCAGCATCATGCCATGACATACGAATAAATAAAGGACCATAGTTACCATAGTCAGCAGGCCACCAGTCTTTAGAATCATACATTACTGCAACTATATCTTTTTCAAGCTCTTCAAGATTAATAGTATTAAATTCAGCAATATAATCAAAACCAGTACCCATAGGGTTAGAAACTGGAGCATGTTGATGAAGTAATTCAACTTTTAAACGATTAGGCCACCAATCAGTTAAAGTTGGACCATTTACTGGATGTGAAATAGCATGAGCATCATGCATAACAGGACATTTTGACATTTTAGTCTCCTTTACTATTTAAAACCTTTTTTAAAATATTAAAATTAATATTTTAAAGAATTATTAATTAAGTCTAAATATTAAAATAAATTTAATCTCAACTATATATTACTATAATATACAAATTTTAATATAAAATCTTACAATTTATTATATTAATTTAATAGGTATTTTTAAAATAATTTAATTTAATTTATAATTTAATTTATAATAATACATAAAATATTTAATTTAACTCTTATAAATAAATTAGTTAAGTATAAAACAAAATAATACATCTTTAAGTTAACTCTAGGAAAAAAAATGGCAACAGAAGTTCATATTATTCCACATATGAATTGGGATAGAGAATGGTATTTTACCGCTGAAGAATCTAAGATACTTTTAGCAAATAATATGGAAGAAATTATCACAAGACTTGAAAATGATCCAGACTATAAATACTATATTTTAGATGGTCAAAATATCATTTTAGAAGATTACTTCTCTATAAAGCCTGATAATAAAAATAGATTTAAAAAATTAGTACAACAAGGTAAATTAATTATAGGACCTTGGTATACTCAAGTAAATACAATGCTTTTAAGTGGAGAGTCTATTATTAGAAACCTACTTTATGGTACTCGTGAATCTTTAAATTATGGAAGTTCTATGAAGATAGGTTATCTTCCTCACTCATTTGGAATGAGTTCACAATTACCTATGATATATAATGGTTTTGGTATAGATAAAGCTATTTTTTCAAGAGGATTATCTGAAAGACATGGTACTAATAAAAAAGAGTTTATCTGGAAATCAAATGATGGCTCAAAAGTATTTGCAAGAATAACTCCTCCTAGAGCGTCCTCAAAGAGATTTTTTCCCACAGAAGAAGATGACTTAAGAGAATACTTTAATAAGTTATTTAAAAGAGCTGACACCTTTAGTGTTTCAGATACTGTAATTATATCAAATGGATTTAGTAAATCTCCCGTTCAAGAAAACTTGCCATCTATAATTCAAAAGCTACAAAAACTATATCCTGAGCAAAAATTTGAAATTAGTAATTATGAAAATGTATTTGAAAGAATTATAAAAGCTAAAGACTCTTTAGATGAAATTCAAGGAGAATTTAATGATTCCAAATTTAGTAGAATCCATAGAACTATCTCCTCAACCAGAATGGATCTTAAAATTTTCCACTCAGAAACTGAAAATAAGATAATTAATATTTTAGAGCCTTTAGCATCTTTAGCTTGGAGTCTTGGTTTCGAATATCACCATGGCATCATTGTAAATATCTGGAAAGAGATCATGAAAAATCAATCTTGTAACTCTCTTAGCTCTTGCTGTTCTGATAGAGTTCATAAAGAGATTAATGGTAGATTTATTTTAGCTGATGATATGATAACAAGCTTGATTGACAACTACACTAAAAAAATAGCCGAACAAAGTCCTATTAGACAAAATGATGACAAGATTCTTTTATTTAATCTATTACCTTATGAAAGAGATGAACTTATTAAAACAACAGTCATTTTAAAATCTACAAGTTTTAATATTACAAATGATAAAGGGGAATTAATACCTTATTATATTAAAAATATTACAAATATAGATCCAGGCCAAATAGATCGTAATATAGTGAGAGACTGTGACTATGTGCCATTTAATAAGTATGAAATAGAATTTGAGTATAAAGTCCCTCCTATGGGGTATACAACTCTTTTTGTTACCCCTAATGTATCTGGTGGAAGTGTTGAACATACTGAAGAAGCTATAAATTACTTAGAAAATGAATTCTATAAAATAGATCTAAACTCAAATGGAACTATAGATATATTAGATAAAATTAACAATAAAACTTATAAAGAGGTTTTAAATGTTGAAGAATCTATTGATGCTGGAGATGAATATAATTACTCTTCTTCGGAAAATGATCTAGTATTATACTCTAAAGACACAAGAGTAGACTTAGATAATAGAGATGAAATGCTAAGATATCAAGGGAACAATAAAACCCATATATCAGTAAGTTCAACTCCTTATCAACAAAGTGCTAGAATATCTACCTTTATGGATACCCCAAAAGATATAGACGAAAGATCTAAAAAGCAAGCTTCTGGTTATGTAAAAATTGAATTTATAGTTACTTTAGAAAAAAATAATCCAACTATTAATATAGATGTAAAACTAGATAACCAAGCAGATAACCATAGGTTAAGAGTTTTAATTCCAACTGAATTTCAACAACAAGAGGTTTTTGCTGATAATCAATTTGGAATCATTAAAAGACCTATTTATGATAAAGCTTTAAATTACTGGAAAGAAGAAGGGTGGACTGAGGCTCCATTATCTATTTATCAAATGATAAATTTTGTAGGTTTAACAGATGAAAATTGTGGAGTTAGTTTATTTTCAAATGGACTTAGAGAATTTGAAATTATAAAGAAAAATGATCTACAAAATGTAATAGCTTTAACTTTATTAAGAGGGGTTGATAGTCTTGGAAAAGAAAATCTTCTTACAAGACCGGGAAGACCATCTGGCATCAGAATGGAAACTCCAAATTCTCAAGTTAGAGGTATTCTTAAAACATCTTTTGGAATTAGATGCTTTAAAGGAAATGAAATTCAAGGCCTTGTATCAGCTTCCGCTAAAGAATATACAACTCCTATTATTTCTTATAATCATCTAAGTCATAATGAATTTAAATTTACAAAATTAAGTCAAAATCTTCCTTACAATTACTCTTTATTCTCTAAAGAAAAAATATCAACAGTTTTAAGTAGCCTTAAAAAAGCTGAAGATAGAGATGACTTAATAGTAAGATTTTTTAATCCTAGCACAAATATTGAAAGTGATACTTTACATAGTGATAAAATATTAAAAATTCATACAACAAACTTAAATGAAAATATTTTAAAATCATGTCAAGATTTAAATCTAGATAACTTTAATAGTTCTCAAGTTAAATCTTTCAATCTTAAAATTCAAAAATAAAAAATATTAAAAGAGGCTATTTTATGAGTAATTATATATTTGATAATGATCTAGAATTTTTAGCTAATATAGCTTCAGAAGACTTAGATCAATTAGTAGATCTTTTGACAAAAAATATATCAGGAAAAGCTAAATTTTTTCAACAATTAACAAGCTCTCCAAGATTTAAATCGCATTACCCAGATCATCATAAATATTGGCAAGAAATTGCTTTAGAAATTCAAAAAAGAGGCGGCAATTCTCTTGCTAATATTTACAGAGGTGGAAAAGGTATTTTATATAAACAAATTGTTGAATATGCTTATTTAAAACTTAAATATTTAGAAAAACAAAAACCTTCAAAAAAAATAGAATCATTATTTAACTCTTTAAAACCTATACAGCTAAGCCATCTAGATCAGGTTGATATTAAAGAACTTGAAAATAAATTAATTCACTACATAATAGAAAGCAATATTAACTCTATAAATAATGAACAGCTTAAAAGCATTTTAAATCAAGTTGGAGCACAAAATATTCAAGAATTAAAACTTTTATTACCAAAGCTTGCTGTTGGAGGAGTTGCCACTTTTATACTAGGCCCTATTGGGCTAATAGCCTCTGGTATTTGGGTAATATCAAACCCATTACTAAAATCTATTATGCCCATTATTATTGAAGTAGCGTCTTTAAGAGAGAAATATGAATCCAAATTACTAGAAAATATACCGATTAAAAATCAAAATATTACTCTTGAAAATAAAGATGGTAATGAAAATCTATAATACATAGATATATTTGGTTTATTAAGAGTTTAATTATATAAATTAATGAAGCTTCTTGAATTTTAATTAAAAATTAATTATAATAATTAAGTCAGTTAGACAATCGCTAGCTAATTCATATTAGTTAGAGGAAAGTCCGGGCTCCATAAGGCAAAGTGCCAGATAACGTCTGGGGAATATTTATATTTACAACTAGTGCCACAGAAAATAACCGCTTTTTTTTTTAAAAAGTAAGGGTGAAAAGGTGCGGTAAGAGCGCACCGGAAATATAGTAATATATTTTGCAGAGGTAAACTTCACTTGGAGCAAAACTAAATAGAGATCTAATTATGCCGC
>JAWXTV010000034.1:0-6268 GCA_044433245.1 Psittacicella sp.
TATACAATATGGTATAGCAGCAACTCAACAGGCTGTAAGTGATGCTAATTTAGACTTCAAAAGTTTAGATAGAACAAGAATAGGTGTTGCTATAGGATCTGGAATTGGCGGTATTGAAATAATTGAAAAAAATCATTCAGCTTTAATTCAATCAGGTCCCAAAAAAGTAAGTCCTTTCTTTGTTCCTGCAACTATTGTTAATATGCTTGCTGGAACTATTTCAATTCAATATAAACTTTATGGACCTAATATAGCTATTTCTACAGCTTGTACAAGCGCCCTGCATAACTTAGGTCATGCAGCTCGTATGATTAGCTATGGAGATGCAGATATCATGATTGCAGGAGGAGCTGAAAAAGCAAGTACTGCTCTAGGTATAGCAGGGTTTGGAGCTGCTAAGGCTTTATCTACACATAATGATAAACCTGAAGAGGCTAGTAGACCTTGGGATGATGCAAGAGATGGTTTTGTTTTAGGTGATGGAGCTGGTATATTAATACTAGAAGAATATGAGCACGCTATTAAAAGAAATGCCAAAATTTATGCAGAAATAGCAGGTTTTGGTATGAGTGGTGATGGACATCATATGACAAGTCCTCCAGAAGATGGATTTGGTGGTGCCTTAGCTATGAAAAACTCTTTAAAAGATGCAAATATTTCTCCAGAGAAAATAGGATATATTAATGCTCATGGTACATCCACTCCATTAGGTGACTATGCTGAAGCTAATGCCATTAGCTCTATATTTGATAAAGATAAAGTTTTAGTAAGTTCTACAAAATCTATGACTGGACATTTATTGGGTGCAGCTGGAGCTATAGAATCTATATTTACAATCTTATCTTTAAAAGATCAAATAGTGCCTCCTACTATTAATTTAGTAAATCAAGACACTAGAGTTAACTTAAATTTAGTTCCAAATAAATCTATTAAAACTCAAAATATGAAATATGCCTTATGTAACTCATTTGGTTTTGGTGGAACTAATGGTTCTATAATATTTAAGTTAGTTGAATAATATTTTTCAACAAAATTTCCTTGTCTTTATTTTTTATATCGATCAATAAAGACTGATTTAACCCACAAGGAGCATTTTATGCGTCATTATGAAATAATTTTTATGGTACATCCAGATCATAGCGAACAAGTAAACGGTATGATTGAACGTTTCACAAACATCATTACAGAAAGCAATGGTTCTGTTTCACGTGTTGAAAACTGGGGAAAAAGACAACTTGCATACCCTATTAATAAATTACACAAAGCTCATTATGTTCTTATGAATGTTGAAGCTAATATCGAACCAATTAACGAATTAGAAAATATTTTTAGATTCAATGATGCTATCATTCGTAATTTAATTATCAAAACTAAAGAAGCTGTAACTGGTGAATCTCCTATTTTAAAAAATAAAGAAGAAGCTAAAGTAACAGAAACTACTTCTGCTGCAAAATAATTAATAATTAATAATTTAGGAGATCAATTATGGCAAACTTTAAAGGTCGTAAAAATTCTACAGTAGATATCAAAGATATAGACTATAAAGATTTAACTTTATTAAAAAGTTTTATTACAGAAACTGGTAAAATTATACCTAGCAGAATTACAGGCATGAATGCTAAAGGGCAACGTAAATTAGCTCACGCTATTAAAACTGCTCGTTTTCTAGCTCTTCTTCCATATACTGATGGTCATAAATAATAAAGTAAGGAATTTATATTATGCAAATTATACTTTTAGATAAAATAGCTAAATTAGGTAACATTGGCGATCAAGTAAATGTTAAAGCGGGATATGCTAGAAACTTTTTAATCCCAACTAAAAAAGCTGTTAGCGCTACTAAAGAAAATATTCAATATTTTAATACTCAAAGAGCTGCTTTAGAAGCTGACTTCCAAAAAAGATTGGCTGAATCAACTGCTATTGCTGAAAAAATTGAATCTTTAGCAACTATTACTATTTCTTCTAAATCAGGAGATCAAGGTAGACTATTTGGTTCTATCGGAACTAAAGATATTACTGATGCTTTAGCTGCTCATGATATCAACTTAGATAAAGGTCAAGTACGTATTCCTCAAGGAACAATTAGAGTTTTAGGTTCTTACCAAGCTACCATTAATTTACATGCTAATATTTCAACTTCTATTGCTGTTGAAGTTGTAGCTGAGTAATTTAAATTTCGCGTAATTAATTTATTAGTTACGCGAACTCCCCCAAAAAAGGTTATATATGAATCAAGACCCTAATTATCAATTAGAACTTCAAAAATATTCTCACCCTATTCCTAGCAGAGAGTTCATCTTAAATCTTTTAAAAAAGCACAAAAGCTTATCACGTATTGAAATATTTAAATTATGCTCTTTAAATAAGGATGAGCAATTTTCTATGCTGAAGCGTCTTAGAGCTATGGAAAAAGATTCACAAATTATATTTACTAGATATAAAAAATATAAAGTTTTAGACACTAAAAATAACACTATAGAAGGCGAAATTATAGCCACAAGATCCAAATTTGGTTTTTTAAAAACTGAATCAAAAGACTTTTTTATTCCAGCTTACCAAATGAGCAAAGTTATTAATGGAGATAAAGTTTTAGCATCTTATAGCGGAAGTCTAGAAAGTAAAAAACCTAATCTCACTATTATTAAAGTAACAGAACCTATACTTGAATTGATGGGTAAAATTGAGCTTTTTGAAGATAAATATTACTTTTTTCCAAATGATAATAAAATAGAAAAATCATTTAATGTTAAAGAGAATGATGATTTTTCTTTTAAATCAATGAAAAAATTAAAAGGCAAAATAGTTAAAGTTCATTTATACAGAAGAATACCTTTTAATAATAGTTACATTGAAATCTTATCTGTTCTCGGGAAGGAAGAATCTGTCAATGTTCAAATAGATATACTTTTAAATAAATATAAAATCCCTCATACTTGGGATAAAGATATCTTAAAGCAAGCTAAAGCATTTGGAACTAAAGTTGACTCTAAAGAAATTAAAAATAGGATAGATTTAAGGAAAGTTCCTTTTGTAACAATTGATGGAAAAGACTCAAAAGATTTTGATGATGCTGTATATGCTTATAAAAAAACTACAGGCTGGATTTTATTTGTAGCTATAGCAGATGTTAGCCATTATGTTATTAAAGATACTAAAATAGATATAGAAGCAAGATTAAGAGGAAATTCTGTATATTTTCCAAATAAAGTAATACCTATGCTTCCAAGTGAGTTATCTGATGAGCTATGCTCACTAAACCCAAAAGTTAATAGACTATCTCTTGTATGTGAAATGCATTTAAATTTCCAAGGTGATCTTGAAAGCTATCGTTTTTATGAAGCAACAATTAAATCTCATAAAAGATTAACTTATGATAAAGCTACTAAGTTCTTAGATAAGAATAAAACCGAAAAACTTAACCCTATAGAGTTAAATTTAACTAATTTATTTGACATATATAAAGCTCTTAATTTACAAAGAGAGCAAAGAGGCTCTATTCAATTTGAGACTATAGAACATAAATTTGATATTAAAAAAGATAAAATTACTTTAAGCAGCTCAGACAGAACTATTGCTCATAAAATTATTGAAGAGTGTATGTGTCTTGCGAACAATACAGCTGGATTTTATATAAATCAAAATAAATATATAGGCCTTTATAGGAGCCACCCAAAACCTACTGATGAAAAACTTGAATTTTTAAAACAAATTTTATCTAATATAAAGATAGATATTAAAGATGTAACAACAGTAGACAATAAAATTAACTACAACTTAATTATAAAACTTATTTCTAAACATGAAGAAAGTTCATTAATTCAAATGATGCTTCTTAGAACTTTAAGTCAAGCTAGTTATCAAACTAAAAATATTGGACACTTTGGGCTTGGGCTAAAATACTATACTCATTTTACATCCCCTATTAGAAGATACCCAGATCTTATCACTCATAGAACAATTAAAGAAATAATAGCAAAAGAGACTCAAGTCTACTCAAAATCTGAACTAGATTTAATAGGCAAGTCAAGCTCTAATACAGAGAAGAAAGCAGATGATGCAACTTATGATTTAAGTAACTGGCTTATGTGCAAACATTTACAAAAGTATATAAATATTCCAATGAAAGGAATGATTTCTACCATTTCTAAATTTGGAGTATTTATAACTCTTAAACAGTTTTATATCGACGGCAGTCTAGATTATGATAATCTTAATTTAATTCCTAATATAGAAAATGCTACTCTAAACTCGGGTGAAGAAGTATTATATAACCTTTGTGATATTGTAGATATAAAAATTATAAGCATAGATCCAGAAAATCTAAGCATTAAATTAACTTTAATTTAAAGGACGCAATATGGCTGATAATTATATATTTGGTATAAATTCTGTACGGGTTTTTATAGAAAAATTCCCAGAAAAAGTTACTGAAGTATTTATAGAGTCTAATTATACAAACTCTCGCTTAATAGAAATTATTAAGTTATGTAATAATTTTGGAATAAAATACCAAAGTACAAATAAAAAAACCTTAGATAAAAAATCAAACAATGAAAATCATCAAGGTATAATATTAAAAATACAAAAAGAAAATAAATTAAATGAAAATGATTTATATAGCCTATTAGATAGTTTAGATAAATCTTTTTTATTAGTTCTAGATGGAATAACAGATCCACATAATCTAGGAGCTTGCATTAGAACCGCTGAAGCAGCTGGAGTAAGTGCTATTATACTGCCAAAAAATAATAGCTCAAGTGTTACTCCTGTTGTAAAAAAAATAGCATCTGGAGCAGCTGATTTAATCCCTGTTATAGAGGTTACAAATCTTGTAAGAGTCTTAAAGCATATTCAAAATGAATACAATACTCAAGTTTATGGCACAAGTTTAGATGATGGTGCTAAAAGTATTCATGAGTGTACATTTAATAGTAAATCAATTGCTATTATTATGGGTTCTGAGGATTTAGGAATAAGAGAGCTTACAAAAAAAACTTGCGATGAATTAATATATATTCCTATGTACGGAAAAACTCAATCTTTAAATATTTCCGTAGCAACAGGTATTGCTTTATTTAAAATAGCACACCTTTTTTATTAAACTTTTTTATTTTAACTAACCGAACAATATATGAAAAATCACAATAGCTATTATAGCTCTGATTCTCTTAGACCAGAAAAAACAACAGTTCAAGGGTATCTAGATGAAATCCCTATTTGGCCAGATGGAACTAAACCCAAATATACCCCAATGACATCAACTCAATGGTATATATGGGCTGTATCATTATTTGGAAAGCTTTTTGAAGGAATGCTTATATTTATAATGGGAATAACATTACCATTAATAAGTTATGAATTTAAATTTTCAGTTAGCCAAACAAGTCTTCTTGGGGCATCTATTATTGCTGGATTAATAGTTGGAGCTATATTTTTAGCTGGATTTGCTGATAAGTATGGAAGGAAAAAGATATTCATTATTGAAATGATTATTTTATCTATCTGCCTTATAGGGCTTAGTTTTGGCTCATCCTATCTTTCACTTTTATTCTTTAATTTTTCTGTAGGTATTCCTCTGGGAAGCGATTATCCTATTGCTAATATAATTACATCAGAAAGTGTACCTACAAGAAATAGAGGAAAGCTAGTGTTAAGTATGTTTTCATTTCAAGCTGTAGGTGCTTTCTTAGGGATTAGTTTAGGAGTTATTATCCTTATACTATATCCTCATGCTGATGCTTGGCGAATAATGTATATAACCATTATTATTCCATCTATAGTTATCACTATAATGAGATTTTTTGTACCAGAATCACCTCACTGGCTAGTTATTAAAAATAGAAAAGCTGAAGCTGAAAAATCTTTAAAGAAAATTTTAAAAAGAAAGCTTCACTATCCACTATCTACAACTTTAGAGCTTCAAACAGTTGTAAATCCTAACGACTCTAGATATAGAAAACTTTTTAGTAAAAAATATATTAAAAGAGTTATTTTAACTGGGGGAACTTGGTTTATTCAAGATATAGCAACCTATGGTATAGGTATATTTGTTCCTGTAATTCTTGCAACTATACTTGGAAAAACTGCTGTATTAAATACTAACCATCATGATATCCATCATATTATAGAAAAACTAATATACTCAGCCAAAGGTACTATATTCTTAGATATATTTTTAATATTGGGAATGGTATTTGCTGTATTCTACTCTGATAAAATAGGACGTATGAAACTCCAAATAGTTGGCTTTATTGGATCAGGAGTA
>JAWXTV010000035.1:0-6215 GCA_044433245.1 Psittacicella sp.
GAGGATACAGTACGCCCTACAGGAAGAAATAGCATGGGTGTATTTGGTATGAAACTATCTGATTCAAAAATTAATAATATCGCAGATAAGATAGTGTCTTTAATAGTTCCAAAAGATACAGCAAACAACTCATCAATTATAACTGTAACTCAAAGCGGTTATGGCAAAAGAACAGAAATTAATGCATATCCTGCACATAACGGAAGAAATGGTAAAGGTGTTATCTCTATTCAAGCTAATAGTAAAAATGGTGTTGTTGTTGGAGCTTACCAAGTTCAAGAAAGAGATCAATTAATGCTTATTACAGATGGTGGTGTTCTAATTAGATTTAAAGTTTCTGAAATAAGAATAATAGGTAGAAATACTAAAGGTGTAACTCTTATTAGAACAGCTGATAACGAGTCCTTAATAGGTATTGCAAAATTATGTGAAGATGATAGTGAAGTTGAAATTCCTCTAGAATCTATAGAGGAATAATAACTAACTTAATTAATAACACCTTAAGTTTTTTACTTAAGGTGTTAATTTTATCTTTGAGATAAAAACTCTAAAAAATTATCACATCCACCAATATAATTATCATCAACTAATACTTGTGGCCAAGTTTTAACTTCTTTATTAAGTTTTTGGGATAACTCATCTTTTGATATATTTTGTTCATATACATCAATATATTCATAATCTGCAAGATTATTTGCTTTTAAATTTTTAGACTCTTCTAATGCTCTAGCACAATAAGGGCAGCCAGGTCTTCCATAAATTACAATTTTCATAATAAGATAAATTTAAAATTATATTTATCCTAATATTAGCATATATTTTGTAATAAACAATAATTTTAATAATATATAAGTGGAGATATTTGATGGTGGCCCCAATAAGACTTGAACTTATGACCAATCGATTATGAGTCGACTGCTCTGACCAACTGAGCTATGGGGCCTTTATATTTATATATTATATAAATATTATTAATCTGTCAAATATTTTATAAATTCTTTTTAGATTGTAAAGTAGTTTTAGCTATTTTAATACCTTTAATAGAAATTCTTAATAAAATAATATTTAGAAAAATAACTATAACTAAAAATATACCATAGTTAGATTTAGCTACAATGGATAGCATCTTTTCAAAAGATAAGTTATAAGACAATAATATTATAATTATCCTTATAAATTCAAAAATACAAAATATATCACTAAATATTATTATAAGTAGTAATAATATGCTTGCACTTAATTTCAATCCTGCTTCTTTCTTCGAGCTATCCATATGTTTTTCCTTAAATTAAACTCCTAATCAGCTTGTATTAAGCTAAAATCAGCAATAGCCAAGAAAAGAGTTCTGCATTCATTTAAAAGAGATAATCTATTTTCTCTAATTTTTATATCTTCTGAATTTATAAAAGTATTTTCGAAGAAATTATCTAATGAAGATAATATATTAGATAAATTATCTAATCTTGTATCATATGAACTATTTATATCCAATGACTTTAAAACTAAAACTTCTTTATATAAGGAAGTTTCAAATTCATTCTCAAATAGATTAGATTCAATCTCTTTAAAAGAAATATCTGCTTTATTTAAAATATTAGAAATTCTCTTATTTAAAGCTACTATAGATTGAATTTTTCCTAACTTTTTAAATCTATCTATAGCATAAATTTTATTATCACAGTCTAGAATTATATCATTAGAATTAGTTTCTAAAACTGCATTTATAATATCTTGAGAAATAAATTTATCTTGATAATAAGATACTAATCTTTTTTGGATAAAACTTAAAGAATCTGACAATATATTTTGATTTTCTAATATTCCTTTATAAGATTTTATAGAAAACTCTAAGGTTTCTAATAGATTTAAATTAATTTTATTCTCAATTAAAATTCTATTAATCCCAAGAGCTGCTCTTCTTAATGCAAATGGATCTTTATCACCTTTAGGAATTTGGTTTATCCCCAAAATACCAACTATAGTATCTATTTTTTCTGCTAAAGCTATAATTGATGATAAAAGATTTGATGGCAAGTTATCTTTTGCAAATCTTGGATAATATTGTTCTCTAATAGCAAGAGATATATCATTACTAACTCCATTACGAGAAGCGTAATACATTCCCATAACACCTTGAGTTTCAGGAAATTCAAATACAGCTTGAGTTCTTAAATCACATTTTGCAAGAAAAGATGCCTCCTCTACTTTAGATATTAAAGAGCTATCAAGAATAGATGATATATATCTTGCAAGCTCAACAATTCTTATAGTTTTAGCATACATACTTCCAAGTTTTGTTTGATAAACAACATCTTTTAGCTCTTCTAATTTAGAGATTAAAGGAGTTTTTAGATCTTCTTTTACAAAAAACTCAGCATCACTAAATCTAGGTCTTATAACTCTTTCATTACCATTTATAATATTAGATTTATCCTTAGGATTTATATTGCTTACAAAAATAAAATTCTCAATTAATTTACCATTTTTATATAGAGGAAAATATTTTTGATCAGACTCCATAGTATTTATTAAAATTTCCTGAGGAAGATCTAAATATTTTGTTTCAAATTTTGCCTCTAACACAGTTGGAAACTCAACAATGGATGAAATTTCATCTAAAAATGATTCAGAGTAAGAGCTTTGAGCATCATACTTATTAGCAATTTTTAAAATATCTTCTTTAATTAAAGTAGATCTTTTTTCAAAAGAAGCTATAACAAACTCTTTAGCTAAATCTTCTTCATAAGAAGAGGCATTATTTATCAAAATTTCTTTTTTTCCTAAAAATCTATGCCCAAGAGAAATGTTTCCAGAATCTATATTAAATAATTTAAAAGGAATTATTTCATCACCAAAAAGAGCTACTATTTTATGAACAGGTCTTATAAATTCTTCTTTTAAATTACCCCATTTCATCATTCTAGGAGATGGAATCTTTTTAATACTATTAATTATAATTTCAGGAAGTAATTCTTTAGTATTAACACCTTTTGATAATACCTCAAAAGATAAATATTGCCCTTTTTTATCTTCCAAAATATTTCCATCTTCCGGATTAATTCCAAGACCTTTAGACCACCCTAAAGCAGCTTTAGTCCATGCTCCATCAGCATCCTTAGCATAAGCAAGATATGGACCTTTCTTTAAAGATGAAATATCTGGTTGTTTTTCCAGTAAATCTAATACTTGCACAGCTATCCTTCTAGGTGATGCATAATATTTAATCTCTTTATAGGTTAAAGCTTTTAAATCTAATTCATTTTTTATATTTGATAAAAAATCCTGCCCTATTCTTTTTAAACTTTTTGGTGGAAGCTCTTCAACACCTAACTCAATTAAAAAATCTTTTCTCATTATATACTCACAAATCTTGTTTTAATCTTGGCAAAGAGGAAAACCTAAATTTTCTCTTTCTTCATAGTAAGCTTGAGCTGTTTTTTTAGATAGCTCTCTTATTCTTAAAATATATCTTTGTCTTTCTGTAACTGAAATGGCCTTTCTAGCATCTAAAAGATTAAATGTATGAGCTGCTTTTAAAATTCTTTCATAAGCTGGTAATGGAAGAGGTTTTTCAAGGCTTAAAAGTTTTAAAGCTTCAGATTCGTGCTCTTCAAAATGTTTAAATAATACTTCAACATTTGAATATTCAAAATTATATGTTGATTGCTCTACTTCATTTTGATGGAAAATATCACCATATTTAATAGCTTTACCATCTGAATAAGTCCATATTAAATCATAAACATTATCTATGTCTTGAATATACATAGCAAGTCTTTCAAGACCATAAGTAATTTCACCAGTTACTGGAGAGCATGAAATTCCACCCACTTGTTGAAAGTAAGTAAATTGAGAAACTTCCATTCCATTTAGCCATATCTCCCAACCAAGACCCCAAGCTCCAAGAGTTGGATTTTCCCAATTATCTTCAACAAAGCGAACATCATCCTTTAAGGTGTCTATTCCTAAAGACTCTAAAGATCCAAGATAAAGCTCTTGCATATTATCAGGCGATGGTTTTAACATTACTTGAAATTGATAATAATGCTGAAGTCTATTTGGGTTGTTACCATATCTACCATCTGTTGGTCTTCTTGATGGTTGAACATAAGCTGATTTAATTGGTTCAGGCCCTATTGATCTCAAAAAAGTCATAGGATGAGATGTTCCAGCTCCAACTTCTAAATCTAAGGGTTGAACTATAGCACACCCATTATTAGCCCAGTATCTTTGTAAATTAAAAATGATATCTTGAAAAGATATTATTTTGCTATTATCCATTTAATATGCCTTTGTGCAGATTTAATTAATATTTAATAATATTTAATTATACCTAAAAAGCTATCAATAAAAAATAAAAGGAAAAGGTTTAAATGCCTTAATCTGTATTAAAGCGTTTATTAGAAATTAAAAATAAAATATGAAAGTAAAGATTAGTATTCTTCAACCTCTATCTTATTTAAATAATCATTTTTTATATCTCTTGCGGCTATATACCCAAAGAATAAATAACCAAACATTAATATAAGACAACCATAAAATACAGAAGCCTGGCCTGTTGAATAAATTGCAAAAATAGAATAAACTGTTGCAAAAATAGAAATTATAAGACCAAACATTCTTTCATTACCTTTAACTTTCCTTCTAGCCATTAAACTTGCAAGAGCTGTAACTGTTAAGATATAAGGAATTAGATTTAAGAAAGTTGCCGCATTCACCAATACTCTAAAATCTCTCAAAAGGTCTGGAGAAACTATAGCTAAAGCAAGAGCAAGCTCAACTACTAAAAGCAATATAAGACTTGAGTACGCTGCTCCTCTTTTAGAAGTTTTTCCCAATATTTTTGGAAATAATTGATTATCAGAAGCCACTTTTGCAACCATGCTATTAGCAAAATGAAGAGCAAATAATGATCCTGTAGCCGATATAAATGATATAAGGTTAATTAAACTACCTATAAAAGGTGTAAACATATATGAATATACAGCGCCAAAAGGAGTTCTTGAATGTCTTAAAATATCATTTGGAATTATACCAGCAATAACTGCTGTTGCTAAAATATATGCTATAGCTACAAATACAATAGAAATTATAAGAGCTCTTGGAAGATTTTTTTCTGGATTTTTTACATTTCCAGAAACAGCCCCAGCAACACCTATACCTAAAAAAGCCCATAAAGTATAGGAAATGCCTGATGCCACTCCAGAGAATAGAGATTTATGCTGCGGATTCCATCCTTGAACAAAAATATGAGGTTTAAACCAAAACCATCCAATAATAGCTACGATACAAACACAACTTATAATCCCCCAAACAGTTATACTAACAACTCTTGTTACAAATTTAGGACTTATAAAGTTAATAACAACTGCAAGAACTAGCAAAAATATTACACCAAAAACTGCATGACCTTTTATGCCTAACCAAGGAATAAAATATGCAAAATAACTAGTGCAAGTAACAGCTATAGCTACGGCTGCTAAAATATTACATACATAAAAAGCATATGATGCTAGAAAAAAAGCTGATCTACCATGAGCGGATTGTGCATAAGCACTCATCCCTCCATGTTTTTTGCAATACTTTGCGCATTTAGCAAAAGAAAATGCAAGAGCTAAAGCTCCGAGAGTTGATACCACCCATGATAGCAAAGAAATTTCTCCAATCCCTGCTAACACTGAAGGCAATAAAATGATTCCTGAACCCATAACAGTAGATATTATAAGCACAGTTAAGCCAAATAGACCTATCTTGTGAGTTGTCATAATAATTTTCTTAGAAAGTGTTAGTGAATTTTAAATGAGGTATAAATAATTTACCTCATATATAAAAAGGGATTTAAATTTAAAAAATTTAAATCTTAAGCCATTGCTTTGATATGATGAGCTAATTTAGATTTATGGTTTGAAGCTTTGTTTTTATGAATGATGTTTTTGCTTGCCATCATATCTACAACTTTTTGCATTGCAGTAAATGATTTTTGAGCTTCTTCTTTATTTCCTGAAGCAATAGCTGCATATACTTTTTTAATATAAGTACGCATCATTGAACGTTGTGATGCATTGTGTAGTCTACTTTTTTCAGACTGGATAACACGTTTTTTAGCTGATTTAATATTTGCCAAAATAATCTCCTTGAATATCTTAAATTTATTCTAAAACCTAATTAGGATTTCCTAAATTCAAGTAATAATAGTAATTTATATAACTTTATTA
>JAWXTV010000036.1:0-6148 GCA_044433245.1 Psittacicella sp.
ATAATAAGCTCAATGCATCCAACTTCAGCTGTTGGTGGAATGCCTTTTAATAAGGTTCAAAAATTTATTTTTTCAAATGAAGGTTTAAGATCTGATTATGCTAGTGCTATAGGAGTTTTATCAAAAGATAAACAAGAGCTATGTGTGGGTCTTAGATCTTGCTCTTTAAAAGATATTAATTTGGAGCTATATGTAGGTGCTGGAATCGTAAAAGGATCATCTCCAGAAGATGAATATATAGAGCTTCTTAATAAGTCTCAAGGGCTTCTAAGATCTTTAGAAGTTGTAAAAATATAAGTTTAATAAAAATAATTTTAAAATTAGAGGTTTTAAAAATGGATGGAATGTTTAATCAAATATGGTCTTTTGTTATTTTGGAAACCTTGATAAGACAGGGGGTTAGACATATATGTATAGCTCCCGGTTCTAGATCTACTCCACTTACGGCTATGGCTGCTTTTTTAGAAGAAAATAAACAAATTAAATGCCATACTCATTTTGATGAAAGAGGTCTTGGTTTTTATGCTTTAGGACTTTCTTCTTTAACAAAATCAAAGGTTGGAATTATTGTAACTTCTGGATCAGCAACAGCTAATTTATTGCCGGCTATTGTTGAAGCTAAAATGAGCTCTATTCCTTTAGTTGTTTTAACAGCTGATAGACCTATTGAGCTTATAGATTGTGGGGCTAATCAAGCGGTTGATCAAGTAAATATGTATAGCTCTTTTGTAAGCTCTTCTTTAAATTTACCTAATCCAACAAGAGAAATAAAAGCATCATATTTGATGAGTGAAATTAGTAAAGTAATGCTTCTTCAAGATAATAATCTATCTCCGGTTCATATAAATGTTCCTTTCGCTGAACCTTTATATTTTAATAACATACCTTCAATTTTTAAAGATATTTATTTAAATGATATCTTGGTTAAAAAAGATGTTTGGTATCAAAAAGCTCCATCTTTAAAAACTTTAGCAACTCATCCAGAATGGAAACATTGGAGTGGAAAAAAAGGTGTTATAGTTATTGGAAAAATTAATAAAGATAAAAAAAATCAAAAACTTATATCTTTCGCTTCATCTTTAGGTTGGGTTGTAATTACTGATATTCAATCAAGTTTAGAGCCCAAATATCCTTATATGGATATTTGTCTTGGAAATAAATCTATTTATAATAAATTGCTAGAAGCTGATATTGTTGTTCAGTTTGGAAGTAATTTTGTAAATAGAAGAATTCAAAACTTTCTAGCAGATTTTCAAGGAGAATTTTGGCTTGTAGATGAAGGCTTTTACCCAAAGGATCCAGCGAGACATAATTTAACTTACTTTCAATCAACTCCTTTAGCATGGCTTGATTATCATACAGGTCTTATAGAAGAAAGAGAGCTTTGGGCTCCTGAAGTTAAAGTATTCTCAGACTTTATTAGTAAATGCTTAACTAATGTAATTAAAAGTAATCTTGAAGAGGTCTCAATTGCTTTTTATTTGGATAAACTTCTTCCAGACGATGGGTCTTTATTTTTAGGGAATAGTCTTTTTATAAGGCTTGCTGATGCTTTTACTTATTTAGATGGAAATTATCCTGTATATGCTAATAGAGGTGCTAGTGGAATTGATGGTTTACTTGCTACTATAGCAGGGCAGGCTTCAGGTAGTAAAAAACCCATGCTTGCTGTTATTGGTGATACTTCTGCTTTATATGATTTGAATTCATTTGCTCTTCTTGAAAAGGTAAAAACTCCTTTAGTAATTTTAGTAATCAATAATAATGGTGGTTCAATTTTTAATATGCTTCCTGTTAAAGATGATTTAAGATCAAGATTTTATCAAATGCCTCATGATATTGAATTTGATAAAATAGCAGCAATGTTTCATATACCTTATTACAAACCTTATACTTGGGTTGATTTAGTTAGTAAGATGCCAAAAATTCATCAAAGAATGGGTGCTACTATTATAGAAATTAAAACAGTGCCAGGGGATAGTGTAAAATTCTATCAAGATATAGTAGAAAAATTATCTACAGCAGAAATTACAAATTCTAATTAAAATTGGAAGTCTTAGTTTTTCTACATGGCTTTTTAGGGTCAAGCTTAGATTTTTTTGATTTAAGATCTAAGCTTAAAATAGAAAGTTTAGTTTTAGATTTTCCAGGGTTTGGAAAAGAACTCCCTATTTCTCAAATAAATTTTAATTCTTTAAATAAATGGCTAGATAAAGAACTTTTTAAAATTTCTAAAAATTATAATAAGATTCATATTTTTTCCTATTCAATGGGTGGGAGAATTTTATTAAATTATCTTTTTAATTATAAATTTAAATCTAAGATAAATATTGGGAATATATTTTTTGAGGGAGTAAATTTTGGTTTAAAAACTAAAAAAGAAAAAGAAATAAGGCTTAATAATGATAGATTATGGGCTAATAGATTTTTAAAAGATGAATTAAGTAACTCCTTAAATATTTGGTATACTCAAGGAATTTTTTCATCCATTAAGGGAGAGAAACTTAGTGATATGATAAATTTAAGACTTAGTAATGATAAACTTAATTTATATAAATATATTCTTGGAGTTTCTTTAGCAAAGCAACAAGATTTTTATAGTCTACTTAAAAAATCTAAATTAAAATATTATTATTTTGTAGGGGAACTAGATTTAAAATTTAATTCTCTTTGTAAAAATTGGAGGATAAACTCAATTTTTATTTCTAATAGCTCTCATAATATTCATTATGATAATCCTTTAGAGTTGAGTTTATATATAAATAAAATACTTTTTAATCTAAGTGAGTAAAAATGCAAGATATAAAATGGGTTAATTTTAGTGATGGTTTTGAGGATATTTTATATTCTAAAATGGATGGAATTGCTAAAATAACTATTAATAGACCAGAAGTTAGAAATGCTTTTAGACCTGAAACTATAAATGAAATGAGAAAAGCATTTTCTGATGCTAGATTTGATGAAAATATTGGAGTTATTATTTTAACAGGAGCTGGTGAAAAGGCTTTTTGCTCAGGTGGAGATCAAAAAATTAGAGGAAATTATGGTGGTTATTTAGATAAGAAAGGTACTCACCATTTAAATGTATTGGATTTTCAAAGAGAAATAAGAAGTTGTCCAAAACCTGTTATAGCTATGGTAGCTGGTTATGCTATAGGTGGAGGTCATGTTCTTCATTTAATTTGTGATCTTACTATTGCTGCTGATAATGCTATTTTCGGTCAAACAGGACCTAAAGTTGGGTCTTTTGATGGAGGATTTGGTGCTTCTTATATGGCTTCTGTAATAGGTCAGAAAAAAGCTCGTGAAATTTGGTATTTATGTAGACAGTATAATGCTAAAGAAGCTTTGGATATGGGTCTTGTAAATATGGTTGTTCCTTATTCTGAATTAGAAAGTGAAACTATAAAATGGTGTAAAGAAATCCTTCAGCACTCCCCAATGGCTTTAAGATGTTTAAAATCTGCTTTTAACGCTGGAACTGATGGCCAAGCTGGAATACAAGAGCTTGCAGGAAATGCAACTATGCTTTTCTATATGACAGATGAAGGGCAAGAAGGTAGAAATGCTTTTAATGAAAAAAGAAAGCCTGATTTTTCTAAATTTAAAAGAAATCCTTAATTAGTAAAGGTTATTTATGAGAGATCTTAAGATTTATAAATACTCCTTAAATGTAGCTCCAACAGGAATGCTTAAAAGTGGGGTGAAAAGCGGATATATAATTCATATATCTTTAGATTCTAAAGAGGGTTTTGGTGAGATTTCTCCTTTAAATGGTTTTAGTGAGGAGAGCTTAAACGAAGCTTTATTTGATCTTGTTAATAATGCTAAGTATTTCTTAGGTAATCAAGATTTTAACTTTAAAACAAATAGTGTAGCTTTTGGTTTTAGTATGGCTCTTGCTGAAGTTCTAAATGGCCCTTTGGAAGCTTCAAAATTTATAACAACCCCTCTTTTAGAAAGTTCTGAAAATGTAATTTTTGATAGGGATTTGAATTTAAAAAATTATCAAGATTTTAGTCTTAAATTAAAAATTGGAAGAGGCGATAGGGATAAAGATTTAGAGCTTATTAGATCTTTAATAACTAAATACCCAAATATAAAATTAAGACTTGATTCAAATTCTAAATTTAGTATGCTTGATTTCTTAAAAGATTATAGAGGGATTTTAGATTTTTCTAAAAATATTGAGTATTTAGAAGAGCCTTGTTTCTCTATTGAAGAAAGTGTAAAGCTTTCTAAATGTTTTGATATTCCAATTGCAGCTGATGAATCTTTTATTAAAGATCCTTATAAGGTTTTTGATAACTTAAAAAATGTTAAGTATTTTATTTTAAAACCAACTCTTCTTGGAAATATTTTTGATCTAACTAATAATATTAAAAAATATGATAGTTTAGGGGTTAAAAGTGTTTTTAGTTCATCGTTAGAGTCCTCACTAGCTCTTACTCAATTAAACTTTTTTGCTCAAAAGTATACAAAACTTATTCCAGGTCTTGGAACATCTCATCTTTATAATAAGGATTTAATTCGTTCAATTAGGTCAAGTGTTGATTGCTCTAGTTTTGATGATAAAGATATTTTTGAGGAAATTATTCTATGAAAATATTAATACTTCAGGGTCCAAACTTAAATCTATTGGGCTTAAGAGATCCTACTCAATATGGAAAGGAGTCTTTTTCTTACATAGAGTCCCGGTTTAAAAAGTGGGAAGAGGTATATAAAGTTGAGATTATTTCTTTTCAAACTAATAGCGAAAGTAATTGTCTTGAGTATTTACATAAAAATTACAATAATATAGATTATATTATTTTAAATCCAGCAGCTTGGACTCATAGTTCAATAGCCTTAAGAGATGCCTTGGAGGCTATTAATATTGACTTTATTGAAGTGCATTTATCCAATCTCTTTAAAAGAGAAGAGTTTAGAAAAATATCATATTTTAGCGATAAAGCTCTTGGCGTTATAAGTGGACTTGGATTTAAAGGGTATG
Organism: Psittacicella sp.; assembly: GCA_044433245.1. Classification (GTDB taxonomy): domain Bacteria; phylum Pseudomonadota; class Gammaproteobacteria; order Enterobacterales; family JAWXTV01; genus JAWXTV01. The sequence continues at coordinate 4,994 of JAWXTV010000036.1, forward strand.
AGCTTGCTTTAAAATATTTAATAGATATTGAACCTAGTAGAGATAAGCAGTCAATGCTTATGAATATTTAAAATTAGACAATTTAATTTATTAAAATATAATATAATTAAGTTTTTAGAAAAAGGTAACTTATAAAATGGAAATAGAAAAAATACAAAGTTTGATCGCTTTATTAGAAAATTCTTCACTAGAAGAAATCGAATGGACAGACGGTAGTATTCGTTTATCTAAATTTTCAAGTAAGTCAAATTCAGATATAAGCTCTAAGGCCCAATCTACTACTCAAAGTACTGCTTTAACTCAAGTTAGCTCTCAAGCACATAGTTCAACTTCAATTCAAACTCCTGTTAAAGAGGCTGTTCAAGGTGAAGTTATTAAATCTCCAATGGTTGGAACTTTTTATAGATCTTCAGCTCCTGGAGCTCCTGCTTTTATTCAAGTTGGTGATAAAGTTAAAAAAGGCCAAACTTTATGTATCATAGAAGCTATGAAAACTATGAATCATTTAGATGCTGATAGAGATGGTGAAATTTTAGATATTTTAGTTGAATCTGGAAATATGGTAGAGTTTGATCAAGAGTTAATCATAATCGGATAATTTAGGTATATCAAAATGATTAAAAAAGTATTAATAGCTAACAGAGGAACTATAGCTCTTAGAGTTTTAAGAGCTTGTAAGGAACTTGGAATTAAAACAGTTGCTGTTTATTCAAAGCCTGATAAAACTTTAAAACATGTTTTGCTTGCTGATGAAAGTATTTGTATAGGACCTGCTCCATCTGCTGGAAGTTATTTGAATATCCCAGCTATCTTATCAGCTGCTGAAGGTGTTGGGGCTGATGCTATCCATCCTGGATTTGGTTTTTTATCTGAAAAACCAGAATTTGCAGAGCAAGTTGCTAAATCTGGCTTTACTTTTATCGGCCCTAAAGCTGAAGTTATAGCAGCGTTAGGTGATAAAATTACAGCAAAAGCAACAATGCTTAAATATGGAGTTCCTTGCGTCCCTGGTTCCCAAGGTGCTGTTGGTCTTGATTTGAAAGCCGATGCTAAGCTTGCCTGTGAAATTGGTTATCCTGTTATTATTAAAGCCTCTAGTGGTGGCGGTGGTAAAGGGATGCGAGTTGTTAATAGCGAAGAAGAATTAGAAAAAGC
>JAWXTV010000037.1:0-6141 GCA_044433245.1 Psittacicella sp.
TAATAGCTGTTGAAAAAATATCTGGAGATATTTTAAATGTTCCAAAAGGTCAATTCGTTCATATAACATCAGCAACTGTTAATAATCAATTGAAAAAAGTTTATGAGCTATATCAAGAGGGTCTAAAAAGTTTAAAATCTCAAGGTTTTAATACTAAAATTTCTGTAATAGTTTTAACTGGTGGTGGAGCTAATATGACAGGAATTGCAGAAGCTGTTCAAGAAATATTTGGAGTTCAGGTAAGAATTGGTAAACCTCTAAATGTTATAGGAAATGTTTCTGATATTAATTACCCAGACTATGCATCAGTAATAGGTGCTTTAAATATGGGCTTTTCAGCTCCTACTGAAATAGCTATAAAAAATAATAAAGAAGTATTAAAAACTGTAAGTAGTAGTGAAAGAAATGGTGTAGCTGCTGGTAATAAGAAGGGCGGCTTATTGGGTAGACTTAGCTCTATGATCAAAGGTGTTATGGATGATTAATCTATAGCTTAATGTCAGGTTGATTTAAAAATATTTAAAAAATAAATAAAGAGGATTTAATTATGTATGAACCAGTTGATTTTGAAAATGAAGTAACTCCTTTGATTAAGGTTATAGGTGTTGGCGGCGGCGGCGGAAATGCTGTTGAATATATGGCTCAAGATGCTGTAGATGGAACTGAGTTTTTTATTATCAATACGGATGCTCAAGCTCTTAGAAAAAGCACTATCGTAAATTCTATTCAAATTGGATCAGAAGAAACAAGAGGGCTTGGAGCTGGAGCTAATCCTGCTGTTGGTAAAAAAGCAGCTGAGGATGATAAAGATGCTATTCAAAAAATGTTAGCTGGAGCTAATATGGTATTTATAGCAGCTGGTATGGGTGGTGGTACTGGTACTGGTGCTGCTCCTGTTGTTGCTAAAGCTGCTAAAAGCTTGGGAATCTTAACAGTTGCTGTTATTACTAAACCTTTTAAGTTTGAAGGTAAAAAAAGAATGTTAGTAGCAGAAGAAGGTTTGTCAGAACTTGTAAAATGCGTAGATTCTCTAATTGTTATTCCTAATGAAAAATTAATTACAATTTTACCTAAAAATATTGGCTTACTAGATGCTTTTGCTGCTGCTAATGATGTATTAAAAAATGCAGTAAGAAGTGTTTCAAGTATTATTACAGCTCATGGTATGATCAATACTGACTTTAACGATGTTAAAACAGTTATGTCGGAAATGGGATATGCTATGATGGGTATAGGTAGAGCATCAGGTCAACCAGGTGATGGTAGAGCTGAAAAAGCTATAACAACCGCTTTAAATAGCCCATTATTAGATGATATTGATTTATCTAACGGTGCAAAAGGTTTATTAATCAATATTACAGCTGGGGAGGATATTAATCTTTCTGAATTTGGTGCTATTGGTGAATTAGCTGAAGAATTTGCTTCTGATGATGCAGTTATTGTAACTGGCACCTCTATTGATCCAAGTCTTCAAGATGAAATTATAGTAACTGTTGTAGCAACAGGTATTGCGAGTTTAGACTCTAAGCAGTATGGAAATCCGGTTCAACAACAAGTTCAGCCTCAACAAGTTCAACAAGTTCAAAGAGTGGCTCCTCAAGTAAAACAAGCTTCTCAACAGCAGGCTCCAAAACAAGTAGCAGCTCAACCTCAACAACAAGTATCTGAGCCTGAATCTTTTAAAAATAAAGTATTTGATATAGATGCATATTTAAGAGAGCATCAAAATAATTAATTGATTTAAAAGTTATAGGATTTTATTATGCAAAAAACGATAAAAAAAGCTATCACTTTATCTGGTGTTTCATTGCACAAAGGTGAGATGGTTAATTTAACTTTAAAACCCCTTTATGATTATAAAGGTATAGTCTTTTATAGATCTGATATTGATGCATTTTTTGCAAATAGTCCAGATAAAATGCTTGAATCTCCTTTATGTACAACTCTTATTAATGATAAGGGAGATACTTTATCTACGGTAGAGCATTTAAATTCAGCTTTACATGCTCTTGAAATAGATAATCTTTTGGTTGAAATAGACGGACCTGAAATTCCTATTTTAAGAGGTAATGCAATTGATTTTATTGAAGCTATATTGGATGCTGGTATTGAAGAGCTTAGTAAACCTAAGTTAGCTATAAAGATTTTAAAAGAAGTTGAAGTAGTAGATGGTGATAAATTTGCAAGACTTATTCCAAATAATAAAATTATTTTTAATTTCACTATAGATTTCAGTCATTCAGCTATAGATAAAAATTCAAATAATTACATTCTGGAATTTTCTAAAGATAATTATATTGAAGAGATAGCAAAAGCTAGAACATTTGGTTTTTTAAAAGATATTGAGTATTTAAAAGAAAATAATTTAATTAAGGGTGGTAGTCTTGATAATGCCATTGTTTTAACTCAAGATGGAATTTTAAATGAAGGTGGTCTTTTATATAAAGATGAGCTTGTAAGACATAAAATTTTAGATGCTATAGGAGACCTATATTTGGCAAATAAATCCATTATAGGAGAATTTATAGCTTATAAATCAGGACATGCTTTAAATAATAGATTATTAAATAAATTATTAAGTGATGAGAGTAATTATACTCTAGTTCAAATTTAGTAAGTTATTTAGCATTTAAAGTATAAAATACTTCAATAAATAATATTGAAGTATTTTTTTTAGTTTATAAGGGAAAAATATGTGGGAACCAAATTTAAGTATAGAGCTTCTAAAGTCTAGGAATAAATTTATTAAAGAGGTTAGAAATTTTTTTGATAAAAGAGATATTTTAGAAGTTGATACTCCAATTTTATCATCTTATGGTGTAACAGATGTTAATCTTAATACTTTTAGTACATTCTATAACTCACCATATAATTCAAAATATAAAACTTTATATATGATAACTTCACCTGAGTATCATATGAAAAGAATTCTAGCTAAATATAATATTCCAATTTATCAAGTTACTAAAGTATTTAGAAATGAGGAAGAAGGTGTTAAGCATAACCCGGAATTTACTATGCTTGAATGGTATAGACCTGGTTTTGATATGTTTGATTTAATATCTGAAATTGAAGATCTAATGAAAGATACAATAAAAATTTCAAAAGTAGAGCTAATGAGTTATACAGAAGTTTTTGAAAAGTATTTCAATATAGATCCAATTAGTTGTGATATAAACATTTTAAAAGAGGAAGCTTTAAAATATAACTACTCCTCTTTAAATCCTCAAGATAGAGATTCTCTTTTAGAATTTTTATTTTCTATCCATATAGAGCCTAAGGTAGGGAATATACACCCTATAGCAGTTTATAATTTTCCAGCAACTCAAGCATCTCTTGCAAGAGTTGATCCAAATAATAGTTTATTAGCTAATAGATTTGAAATATATTATAAGGGAGTTGAGCTTGCAAATGGTTTTAATGAATTAACAAACTATAAAGCTCAACTTGAAAGGTTTAAGAAAGATAATATAAAAAGATCTGAACTAAATCTTCCTGAAATAGAAATAGATATCAATTTAATAGAAGCTTTAAAATCTGGAATGAAGCAAGTTTCAGGAGTTGCAATAGGTCTTGATAGATTAATTATGATAGCCTTAGATAAAAAATCTATTTCAGAAGTGTTAAGTTTTCCAATAGATAAGGCTTAAATTATGATTTTTATAGCATTAATTCTTGGAATAATACAAGGACTTACAGAATTTATTCCAGTATCATCAACAGGTCATTTAATTTTAGTTGGACATTTTTTAGATTTTAAAGGAAGTTTTGCAAATGTTTTTGAAGTTGTTGTAGAAGTTGGAGCTATACTTGCTGTTGTAGCTTTATACTTTAAAAGGTGTTTATCTTTGGTGGGGATTAAAACTAAAGAATTTCAACTTGAAAAAGGGAAGCCTCATTTAAATGCTTTTCATATTATAGTAAGTATGCTGCCAGCTTTAGTTGTTGGATTTTTATTTCATAAGTATATTAATACACTTTTTACACCAATGCATGTAGTTTACTCCTTGTTTATAGGTGGTATATTTTTGATATTTGCAGAGTGTATAAAACCAAAAAAAACTAGAGTATTAACTATAGATGAGGTTAGTTATAAAGATGCTTTCTTTATTGGGTTATTTCAATGTTTAGCTCTTTATCCTGGATTTTCAAGATCAGGATCTACAATAGGTGGAGCTGTAATTTTAGGTTTTAGTAGAAAAGCAGCTGTAGAATATTCTTTTTTATTAGCTATTCCAATGATGGTAGCTGCTTCTTCTTTTGATATATATACTCATTTAAATGTTCTTACTTTAAATGAAGTTCCTATATTTTTAGTTGGTTTGGTTGCTGCGTTTATAGTAGCTTTACTTACTATAAAATTTTTCTTAAAACTTATCCAAAAATATTCTTTAGTTCCTTTTGGGATATATAGAATTATTTTAAGTATTATTTTATTTTTTGTAATTCTTCATTAATTTTTATAAAAGATTTTTCAATAGCTTTTAAGGTCTTTTTAATATCTTCATCACTATGAGCAAGAGACATAAAGCCAGCTTCATAAGCAGAGGGAGCTAAATATATTCCAGAGTTTAACATTGATTTAAAAAAGATCTTAAAAGTTTGACTATTTATAGAGTTCATGTCATTTAGATTGTATACTGGATGATCTGAGAATATAATTCCAAACATAGCTCCTACTGCATTTGTAATTACATTTATATTGTATTTTTTACCTAATTCTAAGATGCCATTAGTTAATTGAAGAGTTTTCTTAGTTAGCTCTTCAAAAATACCTTTTTTAGAAATTTGAGATATGCAGCTAAGTCCAGCTGCCATAGCTAATGGATTTCCAGAAAGAGTTCCAGCTTGATAAACATCTCCAATTGGTGATATATGATCCATAATTTCAGCTTTTCCACCATAAGCTCCAACAGGCAAACCTCCTCCAATAATTTTTCCAAAGCAGGTTAGGTCAGGAGTAATATTATATAACTCTTGAGCCCCACCCAAAGAGACTCTAAATCCTGTCATTACTTCATCAAAAATTAGGATAGAATTATGCTCTTTAGTAATTTTTCTAAGGCCTTCTAAAAATCCTGGAACTGGTGGAATGCAATTCATATTACCAGCAATAGGCTCAACAATTATAGCTGCTATGTCATTATAAGTATTAAAAGCTTCTCTTACAGAATCAAGATTATTGTACTCACAAACAATAGTTTCATTAATTACCCCAGTAGGAATTCCTTTAGAAGTTGGTTTATTATTAGTGAGAGCTCCGCTCCCAGCAGCAACTAGTAAAGCATCAACATGTCCATGATAACATCCAGCAAATTTAATGATTTTACTAAGCCCTGTGTATCCTCTTGCTAATCTAATAGCTGACATTGTAGCTTCAGTTCCAGAGTTTACCATTCTAATTTTTTCTATAGAAGGTATAAGAGATTTTATTTTTTGAGCAAGTCTTAACTCTATTTCAGTTGGAGCTCCAAAACTTACCCCTTTCTTACTTTGTTTTTGTAAGGCATTTTTAATTTTTAAGTTATTATGCCCAAGAATCATAGGGCCCCATGATCCAACATAGTCTATATATTTTTTATTTTCAACGCTATAAATATAAGCTCCATTTGCCTTTTTTATAAATACAGGAGATATATCAAGTCCAGAAAAAGCTCTTACAGGAGAGTTAACTCCACCAGGAATAGCTTCTAGTGATTTTTCAAACAATTGTTTTGAGTTGTGCATTTCTAATTTTAAGTAAAATTTTAGATATATTTTTATTATATATTAGCATTAGGAAAATTTATAATAAAAATTAGTTTAAAAAATACTAGACATATACATTTTTTTGTTTTATACTTTATTCAAGTTATTTAATTATAACATCAATATGGTGGCTATAGCTCAGTTGGTAGAGCCCTGGATTGTGATTCCAGTTGTCGTGAGTTCGAACCTCATTAGTCACCCCATCAATATATTTTAAAAATACATAGTTTTTTAAGTATTTATCATATTATTTTATAGTTTTTATATTATCATTTACGGCGAGTAGCGCAGTTTGGTAGCGCAACTGGTTTGGGACCAGTGGGTCGTAGGTTCGAATCCTATCTCACCGACCATACTGTAAATTTTCTTAATTAAGGAGGTTAAATTATGAAT
>JAWXTV010000038.1:0-6023 GCA_044433245.1 Psittacicella sp.
TAAAAGAAAGTTTTTATGCTCTGTTGGAGATATTAAAACATTATCAATTTCTGGCATTCTTTTTAAAATATCACAAGACCAACTAACAGAAATAACATCTATCTGAGAATCCTTATAACGCTTTTTAAGCTCTTTATATAAGGATTGACTCATAAGAATATCACCTATCCAAGATGGAGCTACAACTAAAATTTTCATTTATTTATTATCAAGATTTATTATATACTGTCTTATGCCATCTTCTATAGATGTAAACTCTTTTTGATATACAGCCTCTCTAAGTTTTGACATATCAGCTTGAGTATAAGCTTGGTAATGACCTTTTAAATGCTCTGGAAAATCTATATAATGAAGCTCACCTCTTTTATAATGATCTAAAACTAGTTCACCAACTTTTAAGAATGATGCTGAAGATCCTGTTCCTAAATTAAATACACCACTTAATCCATTTTCAAGAGCCCAAATATTTACATCAACTACATCATCAATATAAACAAAGTCCCTAAAGAACCCTTCACTACCTTCAAATAGTTTAATGATATTTCCACTTTGAATTTGTAAATGTAAATGATAAGCAACACTTGCCATAGAGCCTTTATGAAACTCACCATAACCATAAACATTAAAATATCTAAAACCGCAAACTGGAGAATTTAATCCATAAGTTGCTTTATAAGTTTCTACATATTTATCAAAAAGATATTTAGAATATCCATATACATTTACAGGTTTCTCAAAACTATTATCTTCAACAAAATTATCAGATTTAGTTCCATACACAGCAGCAGAAGATGCGTATATAAAAGGAATTTTATGATCTATAGCATAATGGAATAATTTTTTTGTATACTCATAATTAACTTCCATAATAAATTTACCGTTCCATTCAGTAGTAGCTGAGCAAGCTCCTTCATGGAAAATAGAATCTATTTTATAGCCTAAAGTATTATTTTGAATTTGCTTTAAAAAATCATCTTTATCACAATAATCTACAAACTCTAAATCTGTTAGATTAATAAATTTGTGGCCATCTGTTAAATCATCAACTATTACAATATTTTTATAGCCTTTTTTATTGAGACCTTTAACTATATTGCTACCTATAAAACCAGCTCCACCTGTTACTATAATCATAAAATTCCTCTTTGAATGTATGTTATTATTATTTTATATTAGTTTATTAAAAATATAAATATTAGGGAATTTATCCATGAGCAATGCTTTATTAAAAAATATGTTAGACAATATACAAAAAAATAATTTAACTAATGGGAATTTCCTAATAGGTTTTAGTGGAGGAGTAGACTCCAGCGCCCTTCTTTATCTATTTTATCTACTAAAAAAATCTTATCTCCCAAAAATTACTCTTCGAGCAATTCATGTAAATCATAATATAAATCCTGAAGCACAAAACTGGGAAAATCACTGTATAAATTTTACAAAAGAGCTAAATATCAAGTGTATAGTTAAAAATGTCTTTTTAAATAATAATAAAAATTTAGAATCAAATGCTAGAAACTTAAGATATAAAGTTATACAAGAAGAAATATATTCTAATGAAATCTTTGTAAGCGCTCACCATCTAGATGATCAAGCTGAAACTATTCTCCTAAATATAAAAAGAGGAGCTGGCCTTAATGGCATATCTGGAATAAAAGAAATTTCATTAAACTTTGATATTAGTATATACAGACCCCTCCTAAATACTCCAAAATTAGATCTTGAGGTATTTTTAAAAGAACATCTAAAATCTCATATAATAGATGATAGCAATTTTGATACTCATTATGATAGAAATTTTATAAGAAATATTATTCTACCAGAGTTAAATGATAGATGGCCATCTTATACAAAAATGCTTGGGAGACTATCTAAAAATGCTTTAAATGATCTTGAGCTTCTTAATGAACTAATTAAACCATATTATCAAAAATGCTTATTTAATTCTAAACCTATTATTTCGGAGCTATTAAATTTAAAACTAAATTTAAGAAATAAAATTATTTCTAGATGGCTATTAAATGAATCTCAAATTATAGTTAATCAAAAAGTTCTCCAAGAGATAAATATAAACATGCTTTTAACTCCAAAAGATAAAAATCCATCAATTAAAATTCAAAATAAAGTAATTAGAAAATATAAAGATCATTTATATCTAACACCTATATATGCAAAAATAAATACTAAATTTAATTTAAATGAAGAAATAGAATATAGCCTTCCTGATAATCTTGGATGCATCAAGTTAAATTCTTTAGGGGTTATTAACTGGATTAAAGATAAAAATCTTAAAACTTTTAAAATTCAAAACTACTCCAAAAAAAATCTTTACTCAATAAGTTTTAACTCACCAAGAATTAAAGAACAAGGAAAAGATATATCAAAAGATATAAAACATATCTATCAAGAAAATAATATTCCCCCTTGGGAAAGGGGGAGAGTGCCTAAAATTTTCCTAAATAATGAGTGTATTGGAATAGTTGGTATTTAAATTATTTAGAAAAAAATAATTTATGAAAATTTTTAGAAACCTGATCTTTCAAATCCTCTACTGAAATATTTTTAAGATCAGCTACAAATTTATAAGTTTCTTCCACGTAATAAGGAATATTTTGCTTTCCTCTGTATGGAGTGGGTGCAAGATATGGAGCATCTGTTTCACACAAAATTCTATCAAGAGGCAACTCTTTTACCATTTCAGATATATCTTTTGCATTTTTAAAAGTTACAATCCCTGAAATAGATATATAAATATTCATATCTATTAATTTTCTTGCCATCTCTATATCTTCAGTAAAGCAGTGAAGCATACCACCAACCTCTGAAATATTGTATTCTTTTAAAAGTTTTAAAGTATCTTCTTTAGCTCCTCTTGAATGGATAATAATTGGTTTTTTTAGAGCTTTAGAAACTTCGATATGTTGAATAAAATTATTCTTTTGATTTTCTATCTGATCTTTTGTTAAATCTTCATCTAAGTAATCAAGACCTGTTTCACCTATTGCTATTACTCTCTCTTCCTTAGAGTACTCTAAAAGTTTATTATAGATATTAATGTTATTAGGATCTATATCATCTGGATAAACTCCACAACCTAAAAATATACCTTCCCTATCTTTAACAAGCTCTTTTAACTCTAAAAAATTTTCAAAATTAACACTAATTGTTAAAATCTCTTTAACTCCACGAGATTTTATAGCTTTAAGCATTTCATCAAAATTCATCCCTTCTTTTAAAGGATTTATGTCCGTTAAGTGAGCATGAGCATCTATCATATTTTTCTATCCATGTAATAGTTTATCTAAATCAATTAAAAAATTAATTAATAAAAGTTCTAAATTTAAATTATTTTTCTTACCTAAGATAATCTTAGCATCTTTTATTAAATAAAGTATTTTAACTAAATTATCGTATATATAAAATTTTAATAGCTTAATATTTGAAATAAGCTTTAACTCAAAAAAATCATAAAACCAATCAAAAACAAAGTTTAATTCATAAGCTTCATATGAGCCAAGATTTGCTAACATAGAACTCATATTTCTATGCAAAATAAAATCATTAAGCTCTTTTTTAAAGAAAATCTTTTTATCTATAATTCCATTCTCAAAACAATCTAAAATAAAAAGAGGCTCTTTTCTTTTGGTTTCAATTAATAAATCAAACTCAGCTAATATTTCTTTAGATGATAATAATTTTTGATCTATTTTATCTATAAACCAAGATTTAGGGGTTAACATATCACTTGATCTTAAGTCATAAATAGCTGATCTACTTCTTAGAGTATCTTTTATATCAATAGTCGACCCCATAAGAAAATATACTCCATCTTTTGGTTCTTCTATAGTTTTTAAAAGAGCATTAATACTTGAATTATTTAAACTTACAATATTTGGGATAATAACTATACTTAAATTATTAGAAGAGTGTAAATTAAGTCTTTCTGTAAGCTCTCTTACTTTATCTACAGAAATTATTTTATCATCTAACAAAAAGATATCTTGATGATTTTTATTAGATGCCAAAATACAATTTTGACACTTTGAACAGAAATTTAAACCCTCCTTTTCTTTACATAAAATAGATTTTGCAATATCTGATAAAAATATATCTACTCCGGTATTTAAAAAAGACTCAACAATAATAGATGGATATAATCTATTTTTCCTAAAAGCTAAATCCATTTCTAAATATATTCTTTCAAACCATGGGTATATCATGAATATTTCTCTTCTAAAGCTTGCTCAATTTGACTATAAACTCTTTCAATATCTAAAGAGCTATCAATTTTAAAAGCATCCTTAAAAGAAGACGTAAGCTCTAAGTATATACTTCTTGCTTTTTTAAAAAAATCTAACCCTGATAGCTCAACCCTATCTAACTGCGTATACCCTTTAACCCTTCTAAGACCAATTTCTGGATCTATATCTAAATATAAAACTATATCTGGAGTAAACTCACCTACAACCAAAGAATTTATATTTTTTATAATATCTAAAGAAATATTTTCACGAGCTCCTTGATATGCTAAAGTAGACCAATAAAATCTATCTAATATAACCCACTTTCCAACTAAAATAGCTGGTTTAATTTTTTCAAAAATAAGTTGATTTCTACTTGCTGATAAAATTAAAAGCTCTCCTAATGGGTCTAAATTAATATTTGGATCTTTAAAAATAGATCTTAATTTTTCACCTAAAATAGTACCACCTGGCTCTCTAAAAATTAGAATATCTTCTTCTTTAATACCTTTTGATAATAAAAACTCCTTTATCTTTTTAACCGCTGTTGTTTTTCCTGATCCATCAAGACCTTCTAAAACTATTAATCTTTCCATTAACTTATCTCAATACCACTTGCTAAAGCTTTAATTACAATATCTGCTTTATTAACACTAAAAATACCGTTCATAACAACACCAGTTATAGAATTTAATTTAATTTCCATTTCTTTATCTATATAAGGCAAATTTAATGTATCAATAATTAAATTACCATACTCTGTTATTAAACACTCTCTAATAACTGGTTTTGCACCTAATTTTTGAAGCTCTCTTATTACATATGATGATGATTTTGGAATAACTTCTATTGGAACTGGAAAAGCTCCTAACACATCAACAAGCTTTGTTTCGTCTACAAGACATACGAATTTTTTGGCAATAGATGCAATAATTTTCTCACCGGTTAAAGCTGCTCCACCACCTTTTATCATATTATGATTTGGATCAATTTCATCAGCTCCATCAAAATAATAGTCAATACTCTCAATTGTATTTGGATCTATAACTTTTATGCCAAAATTTCTTAATCTATCCTCAGAATAAACTGATGCTGTTACAGCTCCTTGAATTTTTATTCCGCTATTAGCTAGAGCCTCTATAAAATAAAATACTGTAGATCCTGATCCAATACCAACTATATCTCCATCTTTTATAAATTTAAGAGCCTCTAAAGCTGCCATTTTTTTTAATTCATTTTGAGTCATAATTCACACCTTTTCTAAAGTTAACTTCAAATTTAATTAATTCAAAAACTCTTCTAAAACATCATTTAAAAATAAAAATCCTTTATCAGTAAGCTCAATATAACCATCTTCTTTATTGTATAATAAAAACTCTTTTCTATTTAAACTCTTAATTTGCTTTTCTATAGAAATAAAACTAAACCCTGTATTATTTAATAGCTCTAATTCATATACTCTATTATTAACTAATCTAAATTTATTTAAAAAGTACTGAAATATAATTTCATCTTTTTGTACTTTAAGAGTTTTAAGTTCATAAGCTCCAAGCATATAAGATTTAGGAGAGCTTAATTTTTCAGTTCTATATATACTTCCATCCAAAAGAGTAAGCTTTCCATGAGCTCCACAACCTATTCCTAAATAATCACCAAATTTCCAATAATTAAGATTATGCAAGCATCTCACATCTTTAGATTTTCCATATGCTGAAATTTCATATCTCTTATAACCAGCCTCTTCTAAAATGCTAAGACCACTTTGAAATAATTCATATAAAT
>JAWXTV010000039.1:0-5905 GCA_044433245.1 Psittacicella sp.
AAATATTTTTTTTAAATAACTTAAATAAGTCTATTGCATATTTAATTTAATAGTGCTAATTATATTATTATATTAATTAAAAAAATAATTAAATTTTATCAAATAATAAAAATGCAAATATTATCTAATAATTTTTTATCTATCGCTATTATTATAAGTATTATTAACATCATCATTAAAAGCTCAAAGAGTGGTATATGATCGATAATATGTTGCATATCTAATTATTATTACTAATCGTAAAATCCACTTATAAAATATAAGTGGATTTTTTTTAGCTACAAATATAACATTTAAGGAAGTTTATGAAAGGCGTTGATGTTGTCATAGAGTGTTTAAAGAAAAATAATATTCATACAATATTTGGCTATCCAGGCGGAGCCATAATGCCTCTTTATGATGCTTTATATGATTCAGGAATAACTCATATATTATCTCGTAATGAACAAGGCTCAGCTTTTGCAGCTGTTGGATATGCTAAAGCTTCTGGAAAGGTTGGAGTATGTATATCAACATCTGGACCTGGTGCTACTAATTTAGTTACAGCATTAGCAGATGCTTTGATCGATTCAATTCCAATTATTGCTATAACAGGTCAGGTTCCATTAGATAGTATAGGTACAGACGCATTCCAAGAAGCTGACATGATAGGACTTTCACTATCTTGTACAAAACATAGTTTTCTTGTTCAAACAATAGAAGAACTTCCTTTAGTTTTAGAAAAAGCTTTTGATTTAGCTCTTTCTGGAAGACCTGGTCCAATTTTAATTGATATACCTAAAAATATTCAAATATCTCAACTTCAAGAAAATTTTCAAACAAATATTTCCACTAAAAATAATTTTCTTGCCCAGGATGAATCATCTTTAGAACAAGCTCAAATTTTACTAAACAACTCTAAAAAACCAGTGTTATATATAGGTGGGGGAGTTGGCATGGCTAAATGTGTAGATCTTTTGAGGACTTTTTTAAAAAATAATCAAATACCTTCTGTTGTCACCTTAAAAGGCTTGGGAAGCTTAATTCCATCAGAAACTAAATATTATTTAGGTATGCTTGGTATGCATGGAACCAATGCTGCCAATTTAGCTGTTCAAGAAGCTGATTTATTAATAGCCATAGGTGCAAGATTTGATGATCGCGTTACTGGAAAATTAGATACTTTTAGTCCTAAAGCTAAAGTAATTCATATAGATATAGATGCTTCAGAAATTAATAAATTAAGAAATGCTCATGTTGGGTTACGTGGAGATATGGCTTTTTATTTAAAAAAATTACACTTAAAGAAAAAAGATATTACACCTTGGCTTATATATTGTGAGCAACTAAAACAAAATTCACAAATTACTTTTTCTTTAAGTAAGGATGAAAATATTATATTTCCACGTAATCTACTTCATGAGTTAGACTCTATAAAACCAAAAGACTCTATAGTTTGCACTGATGTTGGTCAACATCAAATGTGGTCTGCACAATATCTAGAGCATTTATCACCAGAGCAATTTATTACATCAGCAGGTTTTGGAACTATGGGATATGGATTACCAGCTGCAATAGGAGCAAAAAAAGCAAAACCTAACCAGGAAGTATTTTTAATTACAGGTGATGGATCTATAATGATGAATATACAAGAATTAGCAACTTTGAAACGCGAAAATATTGTAGTTAAGATTGTATTATTTGATAATCATAGATTGGGAATGGTTAGACAATGGCAAAGTTTATTTTTTGAAAAACGTCATAGCGAAACTATTTTAAATGACAACCCAGATTTTGCTATTTTAGCTAATGCTTTTGGTGTAAAAAGTGAAAAGGTAGAAAATTCTCATCAAGTAGAGCAAGCTTTAAAGAATTTATGCAACTCAAAAGAAAGCTATTTACTCCATGTAATTATCTCAGAAGAACTTAATGTTTGGCCTTTAGTTCCGCCTGGAAAAAGCAATAAAGATATGCTTGGCGCCAATTACAATGAGCATGAAAATTATTAATTAATAGTAAAGGTATTAAAATGCACAATAATATCCTAATAGAAGCATGCGATAGACCTGAAATTCTAGAGCGTATATTTAGAGTAATACGTCATCGTGGATTTAAAATAAATAAAATAGAATCAGAATTTAAACAAAATAAGTATGAGATTAAGCTAGTTATTTCAAGTGAAAGACTTGTTAGTAATTTAATTACTCAACTTGAAAAATTATATGACGTAACAAAAGTTACATTAATAGATTAAGGAAAAATAGAATGCCTAAATTACGCTCAGCAACTTCAACAGAAGGTCGCAATATGGCTGGAGCTCGTGCTTTATGGAGAGCTACAGGGGTTAAAGAAAAACAATTTGGAAAACCTATAATAGCAGTTGTGAATTCATTTACTCAATTTGTTCCAGGACATGTTCATTTACATGATGTGGGTCAAATGATTGTTAAAGAAATTGAAGCAGCCGGAGCTATAGCTAAAGAATTTAATACTATAGCTATAGATGATGGAATAGCAATGGGACATAGCGGTATGCTTTACTCATTACCATCTAGAGATTTAATAGCTGATTCTGTTGAATATATGGTAAATGCTCACTGTGCTGATGCTATAATTTGCATATCTAACTGTGACAAAATTACTCCAGGGATGTTAATGGCTTCATTAAGACTTAATATTCCTACAATTTTTGTATCTGGTGGACCTATGGAAGCTGGTAAAACTAAATTATCTAACCAGATGATAAAAGTAGATTTAGTAGATGCTATTGTAAAAGCTGTTGAACCAAGTGTGTCTGATGAAGATGTAGATTTAATAGAAAAATCAGCTTGCCCAACATGCGGCTCTTGTTCTGGAATGTTTACTGCTAATTCTATGAACTGTCTATTAGAAGCTTTAGGGTTTGCTTTACCAGGTAATGGAACATGTGTAGCTACTCATAGTGCTAGAAAAACTTTATTTACTCAAGCTGCAAAAAGA
This sequence comes from Psittacicella sp., assembly GCA_044433245.1. GTDB lineage: Bacteria > Pseudomonadota > Gammaproteobacteria > Enterobacterales > JAWXTV01 > JAWXTV01. The sequence goes on from JAWXTV010000039.1 coordinate 2,959, forward strand.
ATAGTAGAAATGTGCCATGAATATTACTTTAATAATAATGAAAAGGTTTTACCTCGTTCTATAGCCTCATTTGATGCTTTTTGTAATGCTATGAAATTAGATATTGCAATGGGTGGCTCTACAAATACAGTGCTTCACTTATTAGCAGCTGCTAATGAAGCTGGAGTTGATTTTAAAATGTCTGATATTAATTCTTTATCACTTGATACTCCATGCCTTGTAAAAGTTGCTCCAAATACATCTAAATACCATGTAGAAGATGTACATAGAGCTGGAGGAGTTATGGGTATTTTGGCTGAATTAGCTAAAGGAAATCTTCTTTTTGATAAGGCTTACACAGTTCTTGGAACAAGTTTAAAAGAACAATTAGCAAAATATGATATTAGTAGCACTAACTCAGAAGAAATTAAAAGATTTTACAAAGCTGGTCCAGCTGGTATTCGCACTGTTGTTGGGTTTTCTCAATCATGCTATTGGGATGAATTAGATGTAAATAGAGCTGATGGCTGTATTCGTGATATAGAGCATGCTTATACAACTGATGGTGGTTTAGCTGTATTATTTGGAAATATTGCTGAAAAAGGCTCTATAGTGAAGACTGCAGGAGTTGCCAAAGAAGTTTGGGAGTTTGTCGGTAAAGCTAAAGTTTATGAAAGCCAAGAAGATTCTGTTAAAGCTATTTTATCTGGCGAAGTAGAAGCTGGAGATGTGGTTGTTATTCGTTATGAAGGACCTAAAGGTGGCCCAGGGATGCAAGAAATGCTTTACCCTACAAGCTATTTAAAATCAATGGGTTTAGGTAAGAGTTGCGCTTTAATTACCGATGGCCGTTTCTCTGGAGGAACTTCAGGATTATCAATTGGACACATTTCTCCTGAAGCTGCATCAGGTGGACTTATAGGGCTAGTTCAAAATGGCGATCTTATAAAAATTAGTATTCCTCAAAGATTAATAGAACTACAAGTCTCTGAAAAAGAGTTAGAAATACGTCGTATAAAACAAAATAAACTAGGCTGGAAACCATTAAATAGAAAACGTCAAATATCATTAGCTTTAAAGGCATATGCCAAATTAGCTACAAGCGCAGATAAAGGTGCTATACGTGATGCTAGTTTACTAGAAGATTAACAAACAAAAGGATAATTCAAAACTATGAATACCAATACCTTTAACTCTAATGACTATATGAGATTTATGCTGACTTCTCAAGTTTATGATTTAGCTATAAAAACTCCTTGTGTTCCAATGCTTAAACTATCAAAACGCGTTAACAATCAAGTTTTTATAAAAAGAGAAGATACTCAAGTTGTTAATAGTTTTAAAATACGTGGCGCCTATTCCATGTTAGCTAAATTAACTAAAGAACAACAGTTAAAAGGTGTAGTTGCAGCCTCAGCTGGAAATCATGCACAAGGTGTTGCTTTATCTGCTAAACATTTAAAAATTAAGGCTTTAATAGTTATGCCTGAAAAAACTCCTTCAATTAAAGTTGATGCAGTCAAAAATTTTGGTGGAGAAGTATTACTTTTTGGTAATAACTTTGATGATGCAAAGAATAAAGCTATAGAAATATCAAAAGAAAAAGACATGATATTTATACCGCCTTTTGATCATCCTTTAGTTATAGCTGGCCAAGGAACTATAGGTTTAGAATGTCTTCAACAATGTCCAGATGTAGATAAAATTTTTGTTCCTGTTGGAGGTGGTGGTATTGCAGCTGGCATAGCTGTTATAGTTAAACAGCTAAATCCTAAAATTAAAGTTATAGGGGTTGAGTCAAGTGAGTCAGCTTGCTTAAAGGCAGCTTTAGAAGCTGGGAAACCTGTTGTTTTAAAAAGAGTTGGTTTATTTGCTGATGGTGTTGCTGTAAAACAAATTGGAAACGAAACTTTTCGTTTATGTAAAGAATATTTAGATGATGTTATAACTGTAAGTGAAGATGAAATATGCGCTTCTATTAAAGACATATTTGATGATACTAGAGCTATAGCAGAACCTGCTGGAGCTGTATCGCTAGCTGGAGTTAAAAAATACATTTCTCAACATAATATATGCAATGAAAAAATTATAAACATACTATCTGGAGCTAATTTAAACTTTCATCGCTTACGTTATGTCTCAGAACGTTGTGAAATTGGTGAAAACCAAGAGGCTTTGTTAGCCGTTAAAATCCCAGAAGAGTCAGGTAGTTTTTTAAAACTTTGCGAAAATCTAGGAAATACTAATATTACAGAATTTAGCTATAGATATCTAAATAACAGCCAAGCTAGGGTATTTATGGGACTTCAAATACAAAATAGTAAACAAAAAGAAATAATTATAGAAGCTTTAGAAAAAAAAGAATTTAATGTAAAAGATATTTCAAATGATGATGTAGCTAAAACACATATAAGATATATGATAGGCGGAACTTCTTCTTCTCAAAATCCTGAAAAATTATACCAAGTAATATTTCCAGAAGAAAAAGGAGCTTTAATTAAATTTCTAAATACTATTGGTAAAAAGTGGAATATTTCACTATTTCACTATAGAAATCATGGTGCTAATTATGGTGATATTTTAATTGGGTTCCAAGTTCAAGAATCTGAGTATGAACTACTAAATAGCAAATTAAAAGAAGTTGGCTATCAATATACTGATGTAACTAATAGCCTTGCTTATGATAATTTTTTAAATAATTAATAAACTAGATTTAACTAAACTAATAAATAATAAAAGGAGTCTAAAATGTCTAGCAACTACTTTAATTCATTAACTCTACACCAAAAGTTAGAACAACTTGGCAAATGTCGCTTTATGCAGCGCTCAGAGTTTGATAATGGTGTTGATATATTAAAAAATAAAAAAATAGTTATTATAGGTTGTGGAGCTCAAGGTTTAAATCAAGGTTTAAACATGCGTGATTCTGGACTGGATATTTCTTATGCTTTACGTAAAGAGGCATCTC
>JAWXTV010000040.1:0-5819 GCA_044433245.1 Psittacicella sp.
AAGGATGGCCTGATAAATAAATTCCTAAAATATCATATTCATAATCAAGTTTTATTGATACTGGATATTCTTCATATATCTTATAGTTAAAACTAATGTCTTCTTCAAAATCAGTTAAGAAGCTAATTTGCCCAGCGCTATTATCTTTTTCTTCTTTATCTGCAAGCTCCGTAGCTGTTGAGATATTATGAATTAAAGTAGATCTTGTTTGATTAAAACAATCCATAGCTCCTGCTTTAATAAGTCCTTCTAAATTTTTCTTATTTAATTTAATATGTTTTAATCTTTTTATAAAATCATAAAGATCTTTATAAGGTCCTGATTTTACAAATTCTTTATAAATAGCATCAGCAATATCTTCACCAACACCTTTAACAGCTCCAAGACCATAAGATATAGTTTCATTATCTAAAGCTATAAATCTATATTGACCACCATTAATGGTTGGGTTATGAATTTTAATACCAAGTCTTATAGTTTCATCATAATAAAATTTAATCTGCACCTGATCATCAAGTTCTGAGCTTAATGATGCTGCCATAAAATATGATCCATAATGAGTTTTAAGATACAAAGTCTGATAAGCAACTAAAGCATAAGCTGCTGAGTGAGATTTATTAAACCCATATCCTGCAAATTTTTCTACAAGATCAAATATTTTCATAGCCAAATGAGAGTCTATTCCATTTTGTACAGCGCCATACTCAAAAACAGACCTTTGCTTTGCCATTTCTTCAGGCTTTTTCTTACCCATAGCACGTCTTAAAATATCAGCCCCTCCGAGAGAATATCCAGCTAATACTTGAGCTATTTGCATAACTTGTTCTTGATATAAAATAATTCCATAAGTTTCATCAAGAATTGGTTTTAAAAGTTCATGTTGAAAATCAGGGTCTGGGTAAGATACTTTTTCAATACCCTTTTTTCTATTTGTAAAGTTTGTAACCATTCCAGATTGAATAGGGCCAGGTCTATAAAGAGCTACAAGAGCTGTTATATCTTCAAATCTATCAGGCATCATATCTAAAATAATTTTAGCCATACCATCAGATTCAAGCTGGAATATACCAGCTGTATGACCAGACATTAACATTTCAAAAGATTTTTTATCATCTAAAGGAATTTTTGAAATATCTAATTTATCTTCTGGAGCCTTATCTTTATTTATAGAATCTAGTGCCCACTTAATAATGGTTAAGTTTTTAAGACCCAAGAAGTCAAATTTTACAAGGCCTATATCTTCAACATCACCTTTATCATACTGAGTTACTGGATGTTGACCATATTTATCACAATAAATAGCTGTATAATCTGTTAAAGCAGAAGGAGCTATAACAACACCTCCGGCGTGAGTTCCAACATTTCGAACAACACCTTCAATATTTATAGCCTCATCAACTAAAGCCTGGACTTCTTCATCAGAATCATACATTTCTCTTAATAAAGGCTCTTCTTTTAAAGCTTCTTGTATACTCATTCCAATGGTCATAGGAACAAGTTTTGCAATTCTATCAGAAAATCCATAACTATAGGATAAAGCTCTTCCGGCATCTTTTATGGCAGCTCTTGCTGCAAATGTACCAAAAGTTATAATTTGAGATACAGCGTTATGACCATAAGTATCAGATACATGCTCTATTACAAGATCTCTTTCTTCGGTACCAAAATCTACATCGAAATCAGGCATTGAAACTCTTTCTTCATTTAAAAATCTTTCAAATATTAAACCAAACCTTATAGGATCAAGATCTGTAATTCCAAGAGAGTAAGCAACTAAAGATCCTGCTCCACTACCTCTACCAGGACCTACTGGAACACCATTTTCTTTAGACCAAGAAATAAATTCCATAACTATTAGAAAATACCCAGGAAATCCCATATTTTCAATAACTCTAAGCTCATAATCCAACCTTTCTTGATAGCAAGATTTCTCCTCTTCATACTGTTTAGGGTTATGAGTGCTTTTAAGCCTTTTTTCAAGACCTTGATTTGCCATATAAACTAAGTATTCATGCTCACTTGACATATTCAACTCTTTAGGAATTGGAAAGTTTGGTAAGTGGTATGTACCTATTTCAATTAATAAATTACACTTTTTGGCAACACTAAAGGTATTTTCTAAAATAGTTTCATTATTAAATAAAAAAAGCATTTCATCTTGAGATTTAAAATATTGCTCAGGAGTAAATAACTGAGCATTTTTTATCTCTGGAGAAGATGTCTTTTGGTTAATAGCAACTTTAATATTATGAGACTCATACTCCGCTTTAGTTGTAAATTTATTATTATTTAGAGCAAGAAGATAAATTCCTTTTTCTTGAGCTATATTAAAAGCTGTTTGAGCATACTGTTTTTCATAACTAAAACCATTATTTGTAATACCTACATAAAGATCATCTTTTATAGCATCTTTAAACTTATCAAGAATAGATATAGATGAGCTTGGTTTATTTTCAAGAATGCTGATTCCAAAAGAGCTTTTATGAGTTAAAATAATTATTACATCTTTTGCATACTTAAAAAATTCCTCTTCTAAAATAAAAGGCTGATCTTGATATCCTCTTTCATAAGCTAAAGTAATAAGTTTTATAATACTTTTATATCCAGAATTATTTTTAGCAAGAGCAAGAAGAGTATAGCCTTCATTTTCAAGTTTTGTTGTAATATAAAGTTCAGCTCCAATAATAGGCTTTACCTTATTTTTTTTACACTCTTTATAGAATTTAATAGCTCCATATAAACTCATATAATCAGTAAGAGCAACAGCAGGCATTTCCAATTCTGATGCTTTTTTAGCTATAGCTTTTACTTTTGATATTCCATCCACGATAGAAAAATCACTATGCATCCATAGATGACAAAAGTTTTTATAAGACATTTTCCCTCTTTTAATCTTTTAATAAATATTTATTTCTTTTCATTTTCTATTTTTTCTAAATCAAACTTTTTAGATTTTAAAATAAATGGTTTTATAGTACTTCCTTGAACTAGAATTGAAAATATAACAGTTGCATATGTCATTAATAAAATTATATTCTTAATATCTATTGTATGCCCAGCAACTATAATTATAGTATTTGGAATAGACAATGCCATAGCAAGACCTAAAGCCCCTCTTAATCCTCCCCAAGTTAAAACATGCATTGTATATGGATTATAAGTTTTAAACCTTTTCATAAAGGTAAAAGGTATTCTAAGGCTTAAATATCTTGCAAGTAAACATACAGGTATTGCTAAAAACATAAGAATTATATCTTTTGTATGAAAGGTTAAAAGTACAAAAGCAAATCCTATCAAAAGAAATAAAACAGAATTTAAAAAATGCTCTATCATAGACCAAAAAGCAAGTAAATTTTGTTTTTCAAAACGAGCTATTTGAGGACTTAATCCATCATCTGTATTAGATATAAATTTTTTATTAAGGGTAATATTACCAATTAAAATTCCAGAAACAACCATAGCTAAAGGTCCTGAGAAATCAAATATTAAAGCTAAAACATAACCTGTTGTGGGTCCTAAAATTGTAAGAAGAGTGATTAAAGCATCCTCTTTAGTTTTCATAATAAGTCTATCTAAAACAAACCAAATAACTCCACCAAATATAATTCCACCAATTGATTGATGAAGGAACAAACCAAGAACCTTTCCTATTTCTATATGAGATGAACTACCACCATAAGCTGCTGCAAAAATTGTTAAAAATATAACAAGACCTATACCATCATTAAATAAAGATTCACCTTCAATTTGGATTGATAATCTTTTTGGAGCTTTTAAAATTTTAACTATAGCAAGTACAGCTATAGGGTCAGTTGGAGAAATTAAAGCTCCAAATAAAAGCGTATAAACAAGAGGAATATTAATACCTACAAGTTTTGCTATCTCAAAAATTAGAAACCCAATTATAAATGTAGAAATAAGAGTTGATAGTAGAGAGAAGATAGCTACTTCCCACTTTTGAGTTTTAAGCACAGCAAGATCTATATTTAAAGATCCTGCAAAAATTAGAAATCCTAAAATTCCATTTAATACAAAATTTTCAAAGTCTATACCATGCATTATATCTATAACTCTATTTTCAAAAGCGCTAATTCCAAAATACTTAAGAAGATATAATGTAAAAGATACCAAAAGAGAAATTCCCGTTAAAACTATTGTAATTTCAAGTTTATTTTTGATTTTTTCATTAAAATAGGTTATTAAAACAGCTATTCCAAAAAATAAACTAAGCTCAGTATACACAGTCATATATTTATCCTGTATTATTAATTAAATAAATGGGTAAGTATTTTACAACTTTAGGAAGCATAAATGATCAAAAAAATTTCATTCAATAATAAAAATTTATCAGATCTTTTGATTACTAAGCCTAAAAATCTCATTTTAGAGAAAGTTGCTCATACTATATATAACTATGATTATATTAATATATTTCCTAAACCTCAAATTAAGACTTATAAAATAGATATAAACTTATATAACGAAAGCTTTGATCATATTAATAAAAACTATAAATATGAGCTAAAAAATAATCAACTTTTCAAATATAGGTCTTCTAAAAAGATATTTAAACTTATAAGTTGGAATATGCATAAAGGAATGGATCCAAACTGGAGAACTACTCTTTATAATTTAAGTAAAGAGAGTGATTTTATTCTTCTTCAAGAGGTTTTTGAAAATAATAAACTTCAAACATTTCAATTTTTATCAGAGTTTAAAATTATTCATACCGGATCATTTGAAAAAAAAGGTTTTTTAAGTGGCATTATGAGTTTATCTAGATATAATCCTACTACTTTTTATATTAACTCTCAAGTTGAACCTTGGATTTTAGTACCAAAAATGGGGATGATACTTAAATATAATATAAATAATCAAAACATCTTAATAGTAAATCTTCATTTAATTAATTTTGAAATGAAATTAGTTCGTTTTAAAAAACAGCTTGAGGATATATTTAATATACTTACAAACTCAAAAGATCCTATAATTATAGTTGGAGACTTGAACTCATGGAATGGGTTTAGATTAAAGCTTCTTGACTCATACTTAAAAAGAGAAAATTTAATTAGAGTAAGCTTTAATCCAGATAATAGATCAACTTTTTTAAACAAACCTCTTGATCATATATATGCAAAAGGCATTAGGATTATAAATTCTAAATCTTATAAAGTTAACTCATCAGATCATAACCCTTTAGAGATTAGTTTTGAAATTATTTAAATTCATAATTTCATCTATTTTTAAAAGAGATAATCTTTCTAACTCAAACTTAATATCTTTTCCTTTGAAACCTTGGGATATAATATCTTGTATATTAATAGAGTTAAGCTCTTCTATAGATTTTAGAATAACTTTTTCTTTGTAAATAATTTTAGTAATTAATTTTAAAGATTTTGCAATAAATAAAAAAGCTTTAATTTCTATAGATGATTTTTGAGATTTAAAAATATCTATTATAGAAAGAACTGAGTTTGAGTTAAATTCTAATAGTAGATAATAAGCCTTAATAGATGTTTTTAAAAAAGAAATAACTTCCTTAGGTAAAACATAATTTTTAAATATATCAAGAAGAGTATTTTCTTTATATATTTCAATAAGACTTAAAAATAAATAAGTAAACCCAAGTTTTTCAATATTTAAACCATTATTTAAACTATAAAAATATACTTCTCTATAATTTAAACTTTCAAGCTTAAGTCTTGCTTCATTTGAAAATAAAGGAAGAATATCTTTAAAAGCTCCTATTTCATATAAAAAAATAAAGAATCTTTCAGGATTAAAAGTATTAAAGGATTTAAATATCTCTAATAAAATTC
>JAWXTV010000041.1:0-5591 GCA_044433245.1 Psittacicella sp.
CTTGAAGTATTAGAGGCAATGCCTGTTGTGTTAATGGCAATGCCTGTTGTGTTAATGGCAATACTTGAAGTATTAGAGGCAATGCCTGTTGTGTTAATGGCAATACTTGAAGTATTAGAACCCACTAGACTGCTAAGAGCTACTAATTATCCATAATTAACAGCGTCATAAGTTTCACTACCTGAGGCTACATTTTCAATTATACTTTTAGTGTTACTATCTCCAAGATTTAAAACTTCATCACCACTGGTATAATGTAAGTCATCACTACTTAGGTCACTACCAATAGTTGTTACAATATATGATGAATTTGTTGAAATAGTATCACTATTTCCTAAAATATTTTCATTATAAGTTGAGGTATCTTCACTTCCTATAATAATACTACTATTGGAGCCAGTATCATAGTTTCCTATTATAGTGCTACTTGACATATATTTATCATGATTTCCTATAACAAGAGAGCCGCTTATGGTGCTAGTTGTATCTGACTCATTATAATCCCCTAAAATAACAGTATAATAGCTTGATGTATAAGATGAGTTTGAATAGCCAAAAATATTATTATATTCTGATGTCCCACTTATAGTGTTATGACTGCCTATTACGCTATCATAACCTATAGCTCCAGTTATAGTGTCTGAATTGCCTATAACTTGATCATCGTATAAAGTACCTTCTACAGTATCTCCATAACCAGTAAGATTTAACTCATCTATAGTTATACCATATGACTCCCCACTAATAGTTAAATCGGATCCATTTATAGTTGAGTAAAATACAGAGTTTTTGATAGTTGAGTCCTCAGCAGATATAATGGTATCAAACATGTAATCATTATCTACAAATGAATTATTTGATCCTGTGATACTGTCATCAACCATATAGTCCCCATAAGAAGTATTTGTAAATGTATTTGAAATTCCATCAATTATAAGATCTTCAATAGTATCTGAACTATCTGATGAGTAAGTGTTATCAATACCAAAAATAGATAATCCAGATATTGTGGAGTCAGTAGAATCTGAGGATACTGTATTGTCAATCCCATTTAAATAAGCAGAGCTTATTGAAGTATAGTTATCTGAAATAGTGTTTCCAGTTGTAGTTGTATAGCTAGTAGTAGATGCATAAGCTATAGAAGGAAGAGTACAGAGTGGAGTTAAAATTCCTGCAGTACTAGCTAGTAAATATATGTTTTTAGAGATTATATTTTTTGTAATTTTTAGGCTTTTATATTTCATATTATATTATCCTGTAGTACAGAATGGCAGTAAGGATTAACTTTAATCTAATATTATAAATAGCAATAAATATTAGAAATTATCAATGTATATAAATCTATTGTTTTAATTGTTAATTTCTATGATATTTATTAAGCCTAAAGGGTCTTTTGATGAGGTAAATTAATTACTTATTAACTATCCTAATAAAGGAGTATATAGTTAATAAGTAAAGTGATTGAGTTTAATTGCAAGAATTTATAAATTGATTGATTGATTTTATAATTCCTTTAGAGTCAAGGTCAGAATTTTGTAGAATTGATTTTCTAGATCCGTGCTCAATAAAATAGTCTTTATAACCTAAAGATTTTACATGTAAGTTTAAATTATATTCATGCACTAAAGAGCTTATAAGTGAGCCAGCGCCTGATATAAGAGTGTTATCCTCTAAGGTAATTACATACTTGTATGACTTAAGAATATTAAGTATATATTTTATATTTAGAGGTTTTATAACTTTCATATCAAGAAGAGTTGCATTTAATTGATTGCTAGGATTAATAGCTTCAGATAGTAATGCTCCAAAATTTAAAATTATAATATTTTTGCCTTCTCGCATGATGTTTGGAATAAAGATATTTTTATTATTTAGATATATATTTTTAGTTTGGTGTAAAGGTGCTTGATAAGTTGATGAATCTTTTGGATATCTTATGCATACCGGCCCTTTAAGACTAAGAGCTTGTTTTAGCATTATTCTTAACTCTTTTGTTGAGCTAGGTGTAAGTATAGTAAGATTTGGTATAGGTAAAAGAAAGCTTAAATCAAATACCCCATGATGAGTTTTGCCATCATTTCCTACATTTCCAGCTCTATCTATTGCAAAAATAACATCTAAATTAGGTATAGCAACGTCATGAATTAATTGATCATACCCTCTTTGTAAAAATGATGAGTATATTGCAACTATAGGCTTATAGCCTCCCAAACTAAGTCCAGCTGCTAAAGTTATGGCATGTTGCTCTGTAATTGCTGTATCAAAGAATTGATCTTTAAATTTTTTAGCATATTCTTTTAAGCCGGAACCTTCAGTCATAGCTGGAGTTATAGCTATTATTTTTTTATTATTAGTAGCTTCTTTTATTAAGAAGTCCCCTAAGGTTTCTGAATAACTTTTGTTTTTTATTGAATTATTTAAAGTAGATTTATCTTTTTTAACTAATTCATTTATAGTTATACTATGATATTTTGTAGGGTCTTTTTCTGCTGGTAAATATCCCTTACCTTTTTGAGTTTTAATATGTAAAAGTTTTGGACCATCTATTTTGCTTAAGTGTTTAAAAGCGCTTAATAATTCTTGAATATTATGACCATCTATTGGTCCTAAATAATAAAATCCTAAGGTGCCAAAAAAAGTTCCTTCATCATTAACAAACCCTTTAAGATGATCTTCAGTTTTTTTCATAAAATTTTTTAATTTAGGACTTCCCTTAAGCAGTTGTTTGCTTTTATTATGAATATTAGCATAAAGATTTGTTGTTAAAATATTAGAAAAATATTTACTAAGACCGCCAACATTACTTGATATAGACATATTGTTGTCATTTAAAATAACTAAGATATTTTCTTTTAAACTTCCTGCATGATTTAAAGCTTCAAGACTCATTCCTGAAGTAATAGACCCATCCCCTATAATACTTATTGTATTGTTATTTATTCCAGATAGCCTAGAGCTTATTGCCATACCAAGCCCTGCGCTAATTGAAGTTCCAGCATGACCTACAGTTAAAGCATCAAAAGGACTTTCTTTAATATCAGGAAAAGGAGAAATTCCACCTTGCTTTCTAATTGTATGAATTTGGTTTTTTCTTCCGGTAAGGATTTTATGAGGATAAGCTTGGTGACCAACATCCCATATAATTTTATCTATAGGAGAGTTGTAATAATAATGAAGAGCAATGGTAAGTTCTATAACCCCTAAGCCAGAGGCAAAGTGTCCGCTACTTTGATTAACAGATTTTAATAAAAAATTACGTAATTCATTTTTTAACTCTAAAAGCTCATTAAGATTTAGTTTTTTTAAATCTGCTGGAAAATTAATTTTATTTAAAAGTTTATATGTACTATTTTGCATATTAAAAAGTTCTATTTTTTAGAATTTCATTAAATTTAATTAAATTGCTGTTATTTGGAAGCTTTTCTAAAAATTTTGTAGAGTTTTGGTATAAAAGCTCTATTTTTTCTTTTAGGTATTTTTTGCCAAGAGTTTCTATATATAAATTTTCATAATACTTTTCATTTTTATCTTGATCAAAAACTTCATCTTGAAGTTGAAAATTAAGACCTATATTTAAGCCATATTTACTAATAATATTAAAATACTCAGTATTATTGTATGATGAACTAGATAAAAACCCGCATATACAAGCGCTTTCTAACAGCTTTGCTGTCTTTAAAATGAAAATTGTATTTAATTGATTTTCTATATTTTCTTTATTACTGTTTGTAGAAGTTAAATTTAATTCTAAATCTTGCCCTAGGCACATTCCTGCAGGGCCTATTGATTTTGATAGTATGGATACTATTTTTATTTTTTGAGAGGCGGTTAATTTGGGAGCTCTAGTTATAAATTCAAAAGCAAGACTTTGAAGTGCATCTCCAGCCAGTAAAGCTGTAGCCTCATTAAATTCTTTATGACAAGATTTCTTGCCATGTCTGTAATCATCATTGTCCATGGTTGGCATATCATCATGAATTAAGGAGTATGTATGAATACATTCAAGACTAGCTGCTATATAATCTAAATCTTCAAAACTAGCATTAAAACACTCTCCGAATAAATATACAAAATGTGGTCTAATTCTTTTTCCTGTGTTAATAAGACAATATTTTATAGCGCTTAATAAGTTTTTATTAAGGTTAGTATCTTGAGAAATAATACTATCTATTTCTTTTTCTAAAAAAGAATTTATTCTATTTTGAGAGTCTTGTAGGCTTAATTTCATATATTTTGTAGAAGGTGAATGATTTTAATTTATTTAACTATTATCAATTATTGTTAATTGTTATTATAATACATAATAATAAAATTTTATAAATTAAAATATCTATGCATTTAATTGTTAAATTATTCCCTGAAATAATGATTAAAAGTGAATCTGTAAGAAAAAGGTTTACTAAAGTACTAGCCGGAAATATAAGAACCATTCTAAAAAAGACTTTACCTGAAGATTCAAAATTGGTGGTTACTAAGTATTGGGATTTTATTGAAGTCTATATCGGAGATGAGTCTTTAAAAGAAGAAGCTATTTCTGAGCTTATAAATATACCAGGAATTCATCATATTCTTGATATCGAAGAAATTGAATTTTCTTCAATAGAAGATCTTTATGAAAAAGTAAAACCTTTTGTTATTGATACTATTGAAAATAAAACCTTTTCTGTTAGAGTAAAAAGAAAGGGTATTCATGATTTTAGCTCTTTAGATGTTGAAAAATATATTGGTGGCGGTTTAAATCAAAGTGTAGCTTCAGCAAAAGTAAAACTTAAAAATCCTGATGTAGAAGTTGCTCTTGAAATAGAAAACATGCTTGCAAGATTTGTAAAAGTTAGACATGAAGGTTTGGGTGGTTATCCTATTGGAACTCAAGATGGAGTAATATCTTTAATTTCTGGTGGATTTGATTCCGCTGTTGCAAGTTATATGTTTGCAAGAAGAGGTTCTAAAGTTCATTATTTATTCTTCAATTTAGGTGGTATAGAACATGAAATAGGTGTTCGTAAAATGAGTCATTTAATATGGAATAAGTATTCTAAATCTCACAAAGTGTTTTTTATTTCAATACCTTTCGCAGCTATTGTTGAAGAGATTTTGTTAAAAGTTGATAATGCTTATATGGGGGTCATTCTTAAAAGAATGATGTTTAGAGCGGCATCAGCAGTTGCTAAAAATTTAAATATTGAAGCTTTTGTAACTGGGGAGTCTCTTGGTCAAGTTTCATCTCAAACTCTTACTAATTTATCTGCAATAGATAAAGTAACAGATACTTTGGTGTTTAGACCTCTTATAACTCATGATAAAGAACAAATTATAAAAATAGCTAGAGAAATTGGAGCAAACTCTTTAGCTGAGCAGATTCCTGAGTTTTGTGGTGTAATTTCAAATAACCCAACAGTAAAAGCTGACCTATCTAAAGTTGAGGAAGAGGAAGCTAAATTTGATTTTAAAATCTTTGATATTTCTTTAGATAATTCAGAATTTATTGATATTAGAAAGCTTGAAACAGAAGTTAGCGTTCCTAAGTTTGAAGATGTAAGTGATGTTTTAGAAAATGATTTTGTAATAGATATTAGATCTCCAAATGAAGT
>JAWXTV010000042.1:0-5509 GCA_044433245.1 Psittacicella sp.
AATATTGCTTTTATGTTCTTAAGAATATGCAATCTTCCTTATATAATTTAAAAATGGGTACAGGAATACAGCATGTCTACCCTAAAAATGTATCAACTTTATTAATCCCAATCCCTTGCCCTCAAGATCCAGAAAAATCTTTAAAAATACAATCTGAAATTGTACGAATATTAGATAAATTCTCAGAGCTTACAGCTGAGCTTACAGCTCGTAAAAAACAGTATAAGTACTATAGAGAACAGCTATACTTATTTAAAGAAAAAGATATCCAATGCTTGCCTATGGGAGAAATAGGAAAATTTACTAGAGGAACTAGCTTACAAAAAAAACACTTTCAAGAAAGTGGTATTGAATGTATACACTATGGTCAAATATATACATACTATAATACATTTACAGATTCGACTAAATCATTTGTTTCACAAGAGTTTGCTCAAAAAGCTAGAAAAGCTAAATATGGAAGTTTAATAATAGCAACAACTAGTGAAAATGATGAAGATATTTGCAAATCTGTTGCATGGCTAGGATCTAAAGATGTTGTTGTAAGTAATGATGCATGCTTTTATGAACATAATTTAAATCCAAAATATGTAGCGTACTTTCTTCAAACTGATATATTTCAAAAGCAAAAAATAAAATATATTACAGGAACAAAAGTTCGAAGAGTAAATCCTAATAATTTAGCTAAAATTCTAATTCCAATACCCTCAAAAGAAGAGCAGAATCGTATTGTTAAGATTCTTGATCGTTTCAATACCTTATGTAGTGATATTTCAGATGGTTTACCATCCGAAATTAAGGCAAGACAACAACAATATGAATATTACAGAAATAAATTATTAACTTTTGCGGAATAGAAAAAATAATAATTTATATAAACAATCTAAATAAATTGGAAGAAAATGCTATCTATTATAATTATTTTTTGAAGATTTATTTCCTTAGAATACTCCTAGCCGCGCTATTTGATGAAATGCATCTATAAAAAATATAATTTTAACACTATAAAAAACATATGACTAAACTAACTAACCCTATTGCTGGAACTAATAACTTTATAGTTCTTAGTGAGTACAATCAAAATCTTCAAAGCACGCAACACTATCAATCTGAAAGTGATCTTGAAAAAGAGTTTATTAAGGATTTAATGTCCCAAGGATATGAATTCAAATCAATACATAATTCTAATGAATTATTAGAAAATCTTAAAATCTGTTTAGAATCTCTTAATAAGATTAATTTCACTTCTGATGAATGGAATAGATTTCTTAAAGAGTTTTTAAACAGTCCTAATGACACTTTTATTGATAAAACACGTAAGCTTCATGATAATTATATTTATGATTTTGTATTTGATAATGGCCATATTCAAAATATTTATTTAGTTGATAAAAAAAATATTGCACTCAATAAAGTTCAGGTAATTAATCAATTTACTCAAAAAGGAACTCACTCTAATCGTTATGATGTAACTATTTTAATTAATGGCTTACCATTGGTGCAGATAGAGCTTAAAAAAAGAGGGGTTGCCATCCAAGAAGCTTTTAATCAAATTGACCGCTATAAAAAAGAAAGTTTTAATAAGTCTGATTCATTATATAAATATATTCAAATATTTGTTATTTCAAATGGATCTGATACTAGATACTTTGCAAATACAACCAAGCGTGATAAAAGTAGCTTTGATTTCACTATGAGCTGGGCTGATTTTAATAATAATCCCATTAAAGATTTAAAAGATTTTACAATGACATTTTTTGAAAAAAATACATTATTAAAAATCCTATTTAATTTTTCTGTTTTTGATATTAGCAATACTTTACTTATTATGCGTCCATATCAAATCGCTGCAGCTGAGCGTATTTTATGGAAAATTAAGAGCTCTTATAATAATAAAAAATGGAGCTCTCCAGAAAGTGGAGGTTATATATGGCATACTACAGGAAGTGGAAAAACTTTAACTAGCTTTAAAGCTGCTCGTTTAGCTACAGAATTAAATTTTATTGATAAAGTATTTTTTATTGTAGATCGTAAAGATCTTGATTTTCAGACAATGAAAGAATATCAAAGATTTTCTCCAGATAGTGTTAATGGATCAAATAGCACCTCTGAGCTAAAGAAAAATCTTCAGAAATCTGATAATAAAATTATTGTAACAACTATTCAAAAACTAAATCATCTTATAAAAAGTGAATTAGACCTTCCTATTTATCAACAGCAAGTTGTTTTTATTTTTGATGAGTGTCATCGTAGTCAATTTGGAGAAGCTCAAAAAAATCTTACAAAAAGATTTAAATATTATTATCAATTTGGGTTTACTGGAACACCAATTTTCTTAGAAAATTCAAGAGATGAGTCATTAACTACATCTAGCGTGTTTGGCGCTCAGATACACTCTTATGTTATTACTGATGCAATTCGTGATAATAAGGTTTTAAAATTTAAGGTAGACTATAATAATTTACGTCCTCAATTTAAGTCTATAGAAACTGAACAAAATAATGAAAAAATTAAAACCCTAGAATTAAAAGAAAATGATGCTTTTATGCATCCTGAGCGTATTTCGGAAATTTCTAATTATATTCTTGAGCATTACAACTATAAAACTCATAGAACGCAGGGTAAAAAAGGGTTTAATGCTATGTTTGCTGTTAGCAATATAAATGCAGCTAAAGCATATTACGCTAAACTTAATGAATTACAGAAAGAAAGAAAGTCTCTACATCCTTTAAAAATTGCAACCATTTTTTCATTCACTGCAAATGAAGAGCAGAATAGCACAGGTTATATTGAAGATGAAAGTTTTGAGCCATTGAAAATTGAAGATCTAAGTGCTAAAGAATTTTTAACTTCCGCTATTGAAGACTATAATACCAATTTTAAAACAAACTACACTATTGATAGCGCTGGATTTCAAAACTACTATAGAGATTTATCTAAACGCGTAAAAGATCAAGAAATTGATTTACTAATTGTTGTTGGAATGTTTTTAACAGGTTTTGATGCTCCTGGATTAAATACTTTATTTGTAGATAAAAACCTTCGATATCACGGATTAATTCAAGCTTACTCACGTACTAATAGAATCTTCAATGAAAGTAAGCCTTTTGGTAATATTGTCTCTTTTAGAGATTTAGAACAGGCAACTATTGATGCTCTTAAACTTTTTTCTAATAAAGATAATAAAAATAACACTTCTAATATTATTTTAGAAAAAAGCTATGATTTTTATATGCATGGAAAAGATAGCTATACAAATGAAACCACCCTTGGATTTATTGAAATAATATCAGAAATAGAAAAACAATTTCCTAACCCAAAAGATATTATTAAAGAATCTGATAAAGTAAAATTTGTTGAACTTTTTAGTAAATATATAAAAACAGAAAATATTTTACGAAATTATGATGAATTTACTTGCTTACAAGAATTTCAAAATATTGATATAAATAATTTCCAACAATTAGAGAGTTTTAAAGAAAAATATTGTATTGATGAACTAAAGCTAACCAAATTTCAAAATGTTAAAATTCCTCCTCAAAGAGAAATTCAAAACTATCTTTCTACCTACCTTGATATTTCCAATGAAGTTAAATTAGCGAAAAATAATAGCAAAATAGAAAATGGAATTACAAATGATATTTGGGATAATATTACCTTTGAGGTAGAGCTTTTAAAATCTCAAGAAATTAATTTAGACTATATTTTAAGCTTAATTCTTGAAAGTTCTAAAAATGGTAAAGAAAGAAGTATTATAATTGATTATATAAAGCAAATTATCAGAACTAGTAGCGAAAATAGACCTAAAGAAGATTTAATAATACTATTTATCAATAAAACAGATCTGAGTCAATTTACTGATAACTCAAGTATTCTTGAAGCCTTTTATAAATTTGCTAAAAATATACAGCAGCAAAAACTAGAAGAGTTAATTGAAAATGAAAAATTAAATCCAGAACTTACTAGAAAGTATATTTCCTCCTCATTAAAGCAGGGCTACCCCGATGAATTTGGTATGGATTTAAATAATATACTTCCTAAAATGAGTCCACTAAATTCAAAATACAAAACTCAAAAACAAACTATATTTCAAAAAATATCTTTATTTGTTAATGAATTCCAAGGAATTAATAATAATCTTGAAAAGTAATATGATAAATTGCTAAATCTGCAGTAGATTACATTTAAAAGATATAATCTACTGATTATACTTTATAGATTTAATTCAAATAAAATTTGAATAAATATATAGTTAAACTCAAATTACAGTAATATTTTTTATATACTAAATAATGTTTTTTTTCTATACTAAGATTACTTGAAATTTAATAACTGACCTTTTCAAAAATACATGAAACAAAAAGAACAATATGAATTTAATAAGCTTCATAAACGCTTGCGTAGAGAAGTAAGTAAAGCAATAAGTGATTTTAATATGATTGAGAATAATGATCATATAATGGTTTGCTTATCAGGTGGTAAAGATAGCTATACTTTATTAGACATTCTTATGCATTTAAGAGAAAGCGCTCCTATTGATTTTAAAATTACAGCTGTAAATTTAAACCAAAATCAACCAGGCTTTCCTGTGGATATTTTACCAAACTATTTTGAATCTATTGGAGTTGACTACAAAATTATCGATAAAGATACTTATAGTATAGTGAAAGAAAAAATACCAGAAGGTAAAACAACTTGCTCTTTATGTTCAAGATTAAGACGTGGAATATTATATAACGCTGCAAAGGAATTAGGTGCTAATAAAATAGCTCTTGGACACCATAGAGATGATATGTTGGAGACTCTATTTTTAAATATGTTTTATGGCGGAAAATTAAAATCAATGCCACCGAAATTACTTAGTGATAATAAAGAGCATATAGTTATAAGACCTCTTGCTTATTGTAAAGAAAAAGATATTCAAAAATATTCAGATATAAAAGAATTTCCAATTATTCCATGTAACCTATGTGGCTCACAACCTAATCTTAAAAGAGCCATGATTAAAGAAATGATGCAAACTTGGGATAAAGAAGCTCCTGGAAGACTTGAAACTATGTTTAGCGCTATGCAAAATGTAGCACCTTCTCATCTTGCTGACCCCAACCTTTATAATTTTAAAGATATAAATCAAAATTCAAAAGAAACTGATAACTATATGTTTAGCAGACTTGAAGATGTTAGAGAAAATGAAGCAAAAACATATACTTCTGAAATCTTAATAAAAGAAGTATAGTTTTATAAAATTAAAGAGTATTTTATAAAAAATAGGGAAAGGATTTGCCTTTCCCTATAATTTTTTAAGCAAAGAATACTTTAGTTTCTTTTATAACAGAACTCTCACAATCAGATCCATGGACTGAGTTTTTAGAAGTTTCAATTCCGTAATCAGATCTAACAGTTCCTATATGAGCTTCTTTTGGATTGGTTGAACCTATTAACTCTCTGTAATCATTAATAGCATTTTCTTTTTCTAAAACAAAACCTACAACTAGGCCGCTTGTTATAT
>JAWXTV010000043.1:0-5319 GCA_044433245.1 Psittacicella sp.
TTTATATAAATCTATCCTAAATTTTATTTATATTCTGTTATTTCTACTTAAAGTTTAAACTCATGCCCTAAGTATGTTGATTTAACTATATCATTTTCTAAGATTTCTTTAGGAGCTCCAGAAGCTATGATAGTTCCATTTCCAACAATATAAGCTCTTTCGCATACATCTAAAGTTTCTCTAACATTATGATCAGTTATTAAAACTCCAATTCCTCTATTTTTTAGATCTAAAATAATATTTTTAATATCTCTAATAGAAATGGGGTCAACTCCAGCAAAAGGTTCATCAAGTAGGATAAATTTTGGATTGCTAGCAAGAGCTCTTGCTATTTCAACCCTTCTTCTTTCTCCGCCTGATAAAGTAAATCCAAGACTATTGCGTATATGATCAAGTTTAAATTCACTAATTAAACCATTAGCTTTTTCTTTTTGTTGAGTCTTAGTTAAGTTTTTATCTAGCTGAAATATGGATAAAATATTTTCATATACAGATAGTTTTCTAAAGATAGAGGCTTCTTGAGGTAAATAACCAATTCCAGCCTTAGCTCTTGCGTGAATTGCTTTATTGCTAATATCTAGTTCATCTATAAAAATGTTGCCAGTATTATGTTTGATAAGTCCTACAATCATATAAAAAGTAGTTGTTTTACCAGCTCCATTAGGACCCAAAAGACCAATAATCTCACTTGAGTGGATTTCAAGGTTAACCCCTCTGATAACTTCTCTTTTGCCATAAATCTTTTTTAAATTATTAACTTTTAATATACTCATAAATTAATTATTTTTTAGTTGAGATGGATATAATACGCTTTGAACCTGCTCGTTACTATTTGATGTAGCGCTTAGGTTATGTGTTTGTGTATTATAAGTTATTATAGTTCCAGTAATTATATTATTTTCTTCAGAAATACTTGGTTTTTCATATAAATAAAGCATATTAGTAACTGGGGAGTAGATTATTTTATTGGCAACTCCTTTAATAGTTTTTCCATCACTTAAAACATCTGAAAACCTTACTGGGTTTCCATATGCTGTAATAGTTTTAATACTACTTTTATTATTATTTTTAGACTGATCTTTTATAACAACTACTTTATTTGCATTTAAAATAATATTATTTTGTGTTATTACAACATTTGTTTGAAAGGTTGCTGTATTACTTACTAAGTTTATATTTTGAGATTTAGAAGTAATCGTTATAGGACTTTCTGAGTTATATTGACTTTGATATATTGAAGCAAACGATAGAGATATAGACATGCTTAATATAGTAAGTATTGTAATAATTTTTTTATTTATAGACACTTTTAGCAGATCCTGTTAAATATATGTTTTTTTGATTAATATAGCCAATTACATTATTTCCAGTTGAAATAAATTTAGTACCTTTAATTTGGGTTAAAGTGTTGGTGTTTTCAACTATATTAGTTTTTGTATTTAAGTTTAATTGATTTGTTTTAATAGATTGTACAATAAAGCTTGGGTTAAGTGAGCTCATTAAAATATTATTATATAAAGATATTGTAGAAATATCTTTAGTATAGGTAGCTATATCTGAATTTATCTTCCAAGTTTTATCCCACTTATTGTTTATAAGAGAATAGCTAAAAATTATAGGATTTTGAAAAATTGTTATATTATTTTTCTTAAAGCTTTGAACTTTTGGTGATGATATAGTGTATTTAGAAAGCCCTTTATAGTTAAAAATAGTACTACTCATATTAAAGCCAATAGATGATGGAGCATTAATCTTAACATTTTTTATTAATAATTTTTGGTTGGTATTATTGTATGCCCATATTGTGAGTATAATAATAAAAATTATGAATAGTATTATTGTCCATTTTTTAGTCATATTATAAATATATTTTAGACTTTAATTAGTTATTTTATTTTAACATAAAAAAAATGTTAAATTGAATATATTGTATTTTTATATACAATAACATTAAAAATATAATATTTATTATAAACTTAGAGCTATGAATATAAAAGAGATTTTATTAAAGGTATTTCCAGAGGCTATTATTGAGGTGACTTCTAATGGAAGTAATCATGAAGTTATTTTAGTATCAGATAAATTAGAGGGTGTATCAAGGGTTCAAAGATATAAAGATATATGCGCTCCACTTTCTAGTTTTTTTGAAACAGGTGAGATACATGCTATTAGCATAAAATCTTATACTCAGAAGGAATGGGAAAAATTTTCCTTGTTAAATGGTGGGCTTTGATTAATGAGTTGTTTTAAGATTAAAGGACCTAAAGTTTTAAAGGGTGAGGTTAAGATTTCTGGAGCTAAAAATGCTGCGCTTCCTATTATTTTTGCGAGTATTCTTGCTAGTGAAGAAATTATCTTAAATAATATTCCAGTTCTTGAAGATACTAAAGCAGCTATTGAAATATTAAAATCTTTAGGGGCGGAAGTAGAGTTTATAGATAACACTTTACGCATAAATCCAAAATCAATTAATAAAACGCTAGTTTCTTATGAGATGTCTTCAAAAATGAGAGCATCTATTTGGCTTTTACCAGCTCTTCTTGCTAAGTATAAAGAAGCTACAATATTTTTGCCTGGTGGGTGTGTCATAGGAAAAAGACCTGTTGATATGCATATAGCAGCCCTTAGAGCATTAAATGCTAATATTATTTTAGATAATCTTAAAATTGAAGCAAAAGGAGAAAATCTTGTATCTTCTAAAATTATTTTTTCAAAAGTAAGTGTTGGGGCCACTATTTCAGCAGTAATTGCAGGATCTTTAACTAAAGGTATTACAACTTTATTAAATTGTGCTATAGAGCCTGAAGTAATAGATTTAGTAGAGTTTTTAAATGAGTTAGGGGCTAAGATTGAAGTCTCTGATACTACTATTGTTATTTATGGGGTTGAAAAACTTCATGGTGGAACTTATAAGATTATTCCAGATAGAATAGAAGCTGGAAGTTTTTTGATAGCAGCAGCAATATCTAAAGGTCATATTAAATGTACTAATTTGAATCCGAATAATTTGAAAAGTGTTTTAGAGGTCTTAAAATTATCTGGAGTTAGTATTGAGGTTGGAGATGATTTTATAATAGCTTCAAATCCTTATAATTCATTAAAAGCTATAGATATAAGTACTCAACCATATCCAGGTTTTCCAACAGATATGCAAGCTCAGTTTTCTTTATTAAATATGCTATCTGAAGGTGAGGCTATAATTGAAGAGAATATTTTTGAAAATAGATATATGCATGTTAATGAACTTAAAAAAATGGGTGTTAATGCAGATATAAGAGGGAAATACTTGTATACCAAAGGGGTTTCTTCATTAGTTTCATCAACTGTTAGATCAACTGACTTAAGAGCTTCAATAAGCCTTGTGTTAGCCGGGATAGTTGCTAATGGAGAAACTATAGTTGAAAGTATTTATCATATAGATAGGGGCTATGAGAATATAGAGGCTAAATTAAGCTCTTTAGGGGCTGATATTGAAAGGGTTGAATTATAAATAAAAGCAAAAAACTAGAGCATCTTCATAAGATCCATCTTGATTTTTATAGTAATTATTTCTTTTTGAAATCTCTTTAAATCCTTTTTTTAAATATAAATTAATAGCAGCTTGATTTGATTTTCTTACTTCAAGAAAAATTTGATATATATTATTTTTGCTACAAAATTTTTCTATCTCACAAAGCAAGGTATAGCCAACCCCTTGCTTTCTATATTCATCCACAATAGCTATATTTATAACATCTAAAGCATCTATAGAATAGATACTTTGTATAAAGCCAATAATTTTAGAGTTTATTTCAACTTTAAGATTTTTATAGTTTTTTCCATAGAATGCCTTAATATTTTTTAATGAGGAATTAGTATTAAAATAACCTCTTTCTATTTCTAATATTTGAGGAAAATCCTCTTCAGTGTAATCTTTAATTATCATATTAATTTAATGGTTTTTTTTATATGGTTTATATTGCTCATAAATATAAGTATAATATACTTGTTTTAATTTTATTATAAGCTTTATTAAGTAAATTTTATGGGTACAGAAGATGAAAGATATAAAAATTGAGTTAAAAAAAAATGAAACGATTATAATAGGTATAGCAGGAGCTTCTTCTTCTGGAAAGACTTTATTTGCAAATACAATTTGCAAGGAGCTCTCAGAATTACTATCTAATGATTTAGTTGGAATTATTTCAGAGGATCTGTACTATAAAGACCAAAGTTGTTTGAGTTACGAAGAAAGAACTAAAACTAATTATGATCATCCAAATTCAATGGATCATGAACTTCTAATAGAGCATTTAAAACTTGCAAAAGAAGGTAAATCTTTAGAGCTGCCAGTATATAGTTATATTGAGCATAATAGAACTCCTGAAACAATTCCTTTTTCTTGTAAAAAGATTATTATTTTAGAAGGTATTTTAATATTAACAGATCCAAAAATTAGAGAACTTCTTGATATATCTATCTTTATAGATACTCCTTTGGATACCTGTTTTATTAGAAGGTTAAAAAGAGATATTAAAGAAAGAGGAAGAGATATGGAGTCTGTAATTGAACAATATCAAGCAACAGTAAGACCTATGTTTTTAGAATTTATTGAGCCATCAAAGCAGTATGTTGATCTTGTAGTTCCAAGAGGTGGTAAAAATAGAATTGCTATTGAAATGGTAAAAACAAATATATTGCATCTTTTTAAAAATGGTAAGTAAATGAGATTAAGTGATCAGGATATAGAAAGAAAAATAGAAAGTGGTGATCTAGCTATAGATCCAATACCATCTCAAAGTAGTATAAATGGTGTAACTGTAGATATACGTCTTGGGAATAGTTTTAGAGTTGCTAATAATCATGAAGTTTCTTATATAAACTTAAGTGAAGATAAAGTAAAATTAAATGGCAGCTTAAATAACTTTATGAGTGAAGAAATCTTTATTGATGATGATAAAGATTTTATTTTGCATCCAGGTGAATTTGTACTGGGAGTTACTTATGAGAGTATAACAATTCCGGATGATTTGGTAGGTATTTTGGATGGTAGATCTTCGCTTGCAAGATTGGGAGTTGGTATACATATAACAGCTTGCAGAATAGATCCAGGTTGGTCTGGAAAAATAGTATTAGAATTTACTCATATGGGAAAAATACCTGTTGCTTTAAAGCCTAAAATGAAAATAGGAGCTTTAAGTTTTGAAGTATTAAGCTCTAAGGCTCTAAGACCTTATTCTTCTAGGGGTGATGCTAAGTATAAAAATCAGCAAAGCGTCTTAATAAGTAAAATTAATGAAGATTAGAAAATAATTAAGGAAATATATGGAAGGAACATCA
>JAWXTV010000044.1:0-5296 GCA_044433245.1 Psittacicella sp.
AGCAGTATCGAAAAGTAAAGAGAAAAATTAGTATACATGCTTAAAAACATCTAAGAAATAGTAGATATTTCTTTAGAGTGGGTAAATTACTTTGCTGGAAATATGCTTGAGGTCTATAATAAAATTTTATCACCTAAAGTTGATGTTATAGAAGCAATAGGTGGAGGTTCTGTCCGTTGTATGATAGGTGAAATATTCTAATTTTAATTGTATAATGAACTAGACTATTTAAAATAGTCAGGTTTTTAGGAGGTGGCAGTAATTGTAAGATTTCTGCCATCTTTTATTCATTTAATTTAATTAAAAGAAGGCTTATATGAAAATAGTAGTAACTGGAGCTAGTGCTGGTATTGGCTACTCAACTTGTAAACTTTTATTAGAAAGTGGGCATGAAGTAATAGGTATTGCAAGACGTGAATCTAGATTGTTAGAACTTAAAGAGTTTGGTAGTGATAAATTTTCATATTTTGTAGCAGATGTTGGTAATTTAGAAGTTATAAATAAAATTATATCTGATAATATTAAAGTATTTGAAGAAGTAGATGTTCTTGTAAATAATGCAGGACTTGCTTCTGGGATGGAAAAAGCACCAAAATCTGAGTGGGAAGATTGGGCTGTTATGATTCAAACTAATGTTGTAGCTCTTGCCAATTTTACTCATAAAATTTTACCTTTAATGATTAAAAAAGATTCAGGCTATATTATTAATATGGGATCTATCTCTGGAACTCATTGCTATCCTGGTTCTAATGTTTATGGAGCTACTAAAGCTTTTGTGAAACAGTTTAGTTTAAATTTAAGAGCTGATATATTAGGAAGTAGAGTTCGAGTTACTAATATAGAGCCTGGAATTTGTGGTGATAGTGAATTCTCAAATGTAAGATTTAAACAAGATGATACTAAAGTAGAGACTTACTATAAAGGTCTTGACTATCTACAACCAATTGATATTGCAAATACAGTTTTATGGCTTATTAATCAACCTCAAAGATTTAATGTTAACTCTATTGAAATTATGCCAACAGATCAAGCATTTGCAGGGCTTGCAACTCATAGACGTTAAATATGCAGGTTTTTATTGCTGAAAAACCTAGTGTAGCTCAAGCAATTGCTAATGAATTTCCTGGTCGAAAAATAAAAAGACCAGGTTATATAGAAATAGGTGATATATACATTACATGGTGTATTGGTCACCTATTAGAGCAAGCAGAGCCTCATGAGTATGATGTAAGATATAAAAAATGGTCAATTTCTGATCTGCCAATTAGTCCTGAAAAATGGATTTTAAAAGTAAATAAAAAAACACAAGAGCAATTTTTTCACGTAAAAAGTCTTCTAAATAAAGCTAAAAGTGTAGTACATGTAGGAGACCCAGATAGAGTTGGTCAAATATTAGTAGATGAGATTTTACATTTTGTAAATCTTCCAAAATCTACTAAAGTGCAAAGATGTTTAATTAGTGATCTAAATCCTGAAAGTATTCAAAAAGCTTTAAAAAATTTAAGAGATAATAAAGAATTTGTGTCTTTATCTATATCAGCACTTGCTAGAATGAGAGCTGACTGGCTTTATGGGATAAACATGACGAGACTTTGTACTTTATACTCTAGTAGATATAGATTTAAAAAAGGAGTTTTATCTATAGGTCGAGTTCAAACACCAGTTTTAGGCCTTATTGTAAAAAGATATTTAGAAATTATAAATTTTATATCTAAAGATTTTTATGAACTTCAGGTTAATTTTAAAACTGGTTTTGGTGAGATATATAAAGCTAAATGGAAACCATCGGAAGCCTGCTTTCCATACATGGATGCAGATAATAGAGTTGTAAATAAGGCTTTAGTTGAATTGGTTCAAAATAAGATTACAAATCAGGAAGGAATTATTGAATCTATTGAAGAAAACGAAAAGTATACCTCTCAACCTTTACCTTATAATTTATCAGCTCTTCAAATAGATGCCTCTATTTATTTTGGTATTAATGCTCAAGATACTTTACAAATTGCACAGGCTTTATATGAGACCTATAAGGTTACAACATATCCAAGATCTGATTGTAGGTATATTCCAGAAGAGCATTTTAAAGATTCTCAAAATATTATCAATAGTATACAAAAAGTTATTCCAAGATTAGAAAGTTTTTGTAAAGATACAGATCTTAAAATTAAAACAAAAGCTTGGAATACAAAAAAGGTATCAGCTCATCATGCCATTATTCCAACTTTAAAAACTGGAGTAAAATTCCAAAAAGAAAATGAAAAGAAAATTTATGAATTAATTTGTAGAAGATATTTGATGCAGTTTTATCCAAAATATAGATATAGTGAAACAAAAATTGAGACTAAAGTTTTAACAGGAAGTTTTATTTCTAAAGGAATATCTATTCTTGATATTGGTTTTAAAGTTTTGTATACTTCTTTTTCTAACTCTCAAAAAGATATTATACTTCCAAATCTTAAAAAGGGTGATATTGTATGTTTTGAAAATTCAGATCTTGTTATAAAAAAAACAACTCCACCTAAGAATTTTACAGATGCATCTTTAATATCAGCTATGACAGGGATTGGTAGATATGTTGAGAGTAGTGAAATTAAGAAAATTCTAAACTCTACAAATGGTCTTGGAACAGAGGCTACAAGAGCTAGTATTATAGAGATTCTTTTCAAAAGAGGGTTTATATTAAGGGAGGGTAAGTCAATTCTTCCGACTAAACTCGGTATAGCCTTTATAAGTTGCCTACCTAATGAAATGGTAATTCCAGATATGACAGCTTTATGGGAAGCTAATCTAGAAAAGATTTACAAAAAAGAAATGACCTATGCAGAGTTTATGAATAATCTTAATATATACATGTTAGAGTTACTTTCAAAGGTGGATTACAGAAAGTTTATAAGTTTATCAAAATTAGACTAAGAGTTTTAGAGAATGCAAAGATATAATAAATTAGTAAAGAAATATACAAATTTAACTCTTTGGCTGGGTTTTATTGTTGATATAATACTTGGTTTTTTTAAAGTTATAATTGGTACATTTAGTTTTAATGCGGCTTTAATAGCTGATGGAGTTCATAGTTTTGCTGATGTTGTAACAGATGGGGTATTATTATATTTTGCTAAATTTTGGAATGCTCCTCCAGACAGAGTTCATAAATATGGGCATGGCAAGATTGAAACCATTGCAAGTGTATTTATGGGATTTTTCCTGCTTACTATAGCCATTATAATCACTTATGAGGCTGTAATTGCAATAATTAATTCATCTACTATAACAACTAATGAAGTTTTAGTGGTTATAATATCTGTAATTTCAATTTTAGCTAAAGAGTTTTTATATAGATCTAGTAGTTATTATGCTGAGAAAATTAATTCTCAAGCCTTAAAAGCAAATGCTTTACATCATAGAACAGATTCTATTTCCTCTTTTGTTGTAATAGTTGCTGTAATTTGTAATTTAGTATTTCCAACTTTTCATTATTTTAATGAAATTGGAGCTATTATAATTGCTTTAATATTATTAAAAATGAGCTGGGATTTAGTATATACAGGAATTTTAGAGCTTACAGATATATCAGACAATGTAATTGAAGCAGAATTGCTTAAAATGGCTATTGGTAACCAAGATATAAAAGAGATTCATAAAATTAGAAGTAGAAAGTTAGGTGGAAAGATTTTAATTGATATGCATATGTTAATAGATCCAAATCTTAGTTTAAGAGATGCTCATGATATTTCTGAAAGATTTAAAGATAAAGTTATGAGTGTTAACAGCAATATACAAGATATAACTATACATATTGAGCCAGATATAGTAAGTGAAAGATATTATCATTAAAAAGGAAAAGCTAGTTAATTAACTAGCTTTTTATTTTATTGGTGCCCTGAGCGAGATTTGAACTCGCACATCAAATTTGATACTACCCCCTCAAGATAGCGTGTCTACCAATTCCACCACCAAGGCTAAATTTTAAAATTCTATCTATTTAGTATTATTTGTTAATCCAGGAATAGAGTTTATTGTTTGAGTGCTAGTATTATTAACTTTTATAGTTTTAATTGGAGCTGTAGTTTTACTCGCATTAACTTCCATAGCTACCTTATTTAAATTATCAATAGATTTATTTTTATCTTTAGAGGTAGTAGATGTTACAATTATTCCTAAGATTAGACTTAAAATAAAGAAAATTGTAATTAAAATAGCTGTTGTTCTTGATAGAAAGTTTGATGATCCAGAAGCTCCAAAAAGAGTTCCAGAAGCTCCACCACCAAAGCTAGCTCCAGCATCAGCCCCTTTTCCTTGTTGAAGAAGAACTAGGCTAATTATAGCTATAGCTATAATTAAATAAACAACTATTAATACTTGATACATAAATTTTTATTTTAAATTAAAGATTATAATTTATTATTATATACTAAAAATAAAAGCAGTTTCAATATAAGAATTATGAGCTGCTTTTATATATCTAGAAATAAAGCTTTAATTAGTAATTTTTCCATGACAAGCTTTATATTTTTTACCACTTCCACAAGGGCAAGGATTATTTCTACCTATACCAACATACTCTTCTTTGTCCAGCACAAATGATGGTGGATTTGTATCATCTGGAAGAATATCTTTAATAGATTGAGCTTGTAATAAATCATTCTTAGGTTCATGGGATTTTGCCTTAGTTTGTGATAAAGGAGCTATTTTTCCATGACAAGCTTTATATTTTTTACCACTTCCACAAGGACAAGGATCATTTCTGCCAACTACATTTGTATTAGAAGACTTAGCTTTTTCTAAGGTTTCAAGATTTTTTTGCTCTTCTGGTGTTGGAATTTTAATATCAATTTTAAATAGTGTGGCTACTGTATGATATTTAAAAGACTGTAAAAGCTCCATAAACATGTTATAAGATTCTTTTTTGTATTCATTTTTTGGATCAACTTGAGCATAGCTTCTTAAATGAATAGTTTTTCTTAAATAATCCATAGCAACCAAATGATCTTTCCATAAAGAATCTATTTGTTGAAGCATAATTTCTTTTTCTATCTCATTAAAAATTTCATTTCCAATAAGATCTTCTTTTTCGGTATAAGTATCATTAACTACACTTATTATATGTTCTTTTAACTGTTCTTCATGAAGGTTTTCATCTTCTAAAAGCCATTGAGATATAGGAATATTGAGATTAAAATCATTAATTAGAGTATTCATAAGCCCTTCAATATCCCACATTTCTTCTAATGATTGAGGTGGAATATAGCTATCTAAAAGCTTTTCAAATACTTCAGGATAAATAGATTTTACAAATAGA
>JAWXTV010000045.1:0-5265 GCA_044433245.1 Psittacicella sp.
ATATATAATAATATTTAACTAAGGATTTAAAAATGAAAGATGTTGGATATTTAAATACTATGCCCAAAGAAGAGTTTTTAGAAAGAAGAAAAAAGTTAATTAACTTACTTCCAGAAAATTCTCTTAGCTTTATATTTTCATCTAAAGAACAAACAAGAAATAGTGATTGTGAATTCAAATTCAGACAAAATAGCTATTTTTGGTATGTAACAGGATTTAATGAGCCAGACAGTATTTTAGTTATAGAAAAATCTAATTCTAAAATTGAAACTACCATGTTTTTAAGAGAAGTAGATCCCTTAATGGAAACTTGGTATGGAAAAAGATTAGGCACAAAAAAAGCTCCAGAAAGTTTAGGAGTTGATAAAGCTTATAATATCAATGATTTTATGGTAATTATAAAAGAAAAAATATCTAAAGAAAATCTTTCAATAGTTCTTGATGAATCAATTGAACCTTGGGCTACAAAATACAAAGAAGAGTTAGATCTAAAGATAAATTCTACCTTTAAAGATATTTTAGATGAAATGAGACTTTTTAAATCCGAAAATGAAAAAAAACTTTTAGCACGAGCTGGTGAAATTTCAGCCTCTGGTCATTTAAGAGCTATGAAAAATACAAGACCTGGTATTTATGAATATAATATTGAACATGAAATTATCTATGAATTTTCAAGACATGGAGCTTTATACCCATCTTATAATACTATCGTAGCTGGCGGAGATAATGCAAATACTCTTCACTACACAGAAAACGACCAACTTCTACAAAATAATGAACTCGTTTTAGTTGATGCTGGATGTGAATTTGACTACTATGCAGGTGATATTACAAGAACATATCCAGTAAGTGGCAAATTTACAGAACCGCAAAAAGAAATATATTCTTTAGTATTAAAATCACAAAAAGCAGCTCTTGATTTTCTAAAACCTGGAGTTACCCTTCAAGAAGCGTCAGATCTAGTTATAGAAATTCTAACTCAAGGTTTAATTGATCTTGGAATTATAAAAGAAAGCTTTGAGAAAG
The DNA here is from genome assembly GCA_044433245.1 of Psittacicella sp. Classification (GTDB taxonomy): domain Bacteria; phylum Pseudomonadota; class Gammaproteobacteria; order Enterobacterales; family JAWXTV01; genus JAWXTV01. The sequence continues at coordinate 1,027 of JAWXTV010000045.1, forward strand.
CTATAGAAGAAAAACTTTATAGAGAATTCTACATGCATGGGCTTGGCCACTGGATTGGACTTGATGTTCATGATGTTGGAGCTTATAGATCAGATAAATCAAGATTATTAGAGCTGGGAATGGCTTTAACAGTTGAGCCTGGTCTTTATATTTCCAAAAAATTAGATGTTCCGGAAAAATATAAAGGAATAGGTATTAGAATTGAAGATGATATTATAATTACAGAATTAGGTAACAAAGTATTAACATCTTTAGTTCCTAAAGAAATTAATGATATAGAAGAAATTATGAAAAACTCCTATAAAGAAATTTAATTTATAACTCTAAAAAGGGGGTAGATTTAAAAGATCTATCCCCTTTTTTAAATTTATTTAATATCAATTAATTCAATATCAAAAATTAAAGCACTGTGCGGAGGAATAACATCACCAGCACCTCTTTCTCCATATCCTAGCTCAGCAGGAATATATAATCTTGCTTTTTGACCTTTAGAGATTAATTGAAGACCTTCAGTCCAACCTGGGATAACTCCATTTAATGGGAAAGTAGCTGGCTCACCTCTTTTAATTGAGCTATCAAATTCTTTACCAGTTGTTAAACTTCCTGCATAATGAACAGTAACAGTTGAGTTTTCTGATGGTTTTTCAGCTCCTTCTTCAGCTTCTGTTAAAAATTCATATTGAAGGCCTGAATCAGTTACAAAAACTTCTTTTCTTTCAGCATTCTCTTTTAAGAAAGTTACACCCTCTTCTTTCATATATTCAAATTCTTGAGCTCTTTTTTTATCAGCTTCTGTATAAAGCTCTTTAACAGCTTCTGTCATTTCTTCTAATGAAAAAATTGGAGCCTTATTTTCTAAAGATTCAGCAATACCTCTAAATAAAGCTTCAACATTTACAGAAAGAGATGATCCTTTTAATTGATCACCCATTTGGTGACCAATGCCATAACTTGCTTTCTCTTCAACTGAAGAAATTTGCATATTTTTAATTTTTTCCATATTTACATCCTAATAGTTATAAATTAAAGTTAAGTGAACCCAAAGTCTCTCCCATTAAAATTTTCTCATTTTCTGCAAAATTTTTAAATTCTATATCTTGATCAAATATAGTAATAATTGTAGATCCTAATTGAAAATATCCAAGCTCCTCTCCCTTTTTTAAAAAAATATTTAAGGAGCTAAAATCTTTACTAAAAGAGCCCTCTTTGTGGGTTTTATTAATAATACCATAAAAAATAGTATTTATCTGACCCACTATAGTTGCAGCTACAAAAACAATGCACATCTTTCCAATATCTGTACTAAAAAGACAAACTAATCTTTCATTTTTAGAATAAATATTAGGTTTAGCATCTACAACTAAAGAGGATACAGATTCTAACTTTCCTGGAATATAAAAAATACTTTCAAGGAAGCCATCATATGGCATATGTACTCTGTGATAATCAGCTGGAGATAAATATTGAGTAATATAACTTCCCTCTTTAAAATTTAAGTTTATTTTCTCACCTAATAAACCTAAAGAGGTATATTTCATTCCTTTAGCTTGAAATAACTCACCTTTATTAAGAACTCCGAATTGACTAACTCTTCCATCCACTGGAGATATTATATTACTCCTAGCAAAATCAATTTGACGAGCTTTAGAATTAAGTTTTCTAGTAAAAAAATCATTAAAAGTTTTAAAATTAGAAGTTTTATCAATATCATCACTTAATAAGTCTATATTATATTTTTTAGCAAATAATCTTATAAATAATTTAGTTAAAAAACCTAGCTTTTTATTAGCTAACTTCCCAGCTAATATAGTTAAAACTTGCTTTGGTAATAAATTATAAAAAAATAACTTTAACTTCATTTTTAGTCTCCTATTAATTCATTTACAGATTACTAATATTTTTGACTAATTAGTATTATCAATGTATATTACATTAGTATATGCATAAAATAAATTTTTCTAATAAGATTAACCTTAAAAAAGAGGTTAATAGACAAGCTTTATATAACGGCTTTATATCTAGCAGTAATTTCCCACGTCTTATAGATACTGTTTTAAAAATTAATTCAGATCTAAGTACATCTATAGAATTCTCTAAAGATGAAGTTGATAATTATATTATTAACTTAAAAATAGATGCTGATGTAACTCTTATGTGCCAAAGATGTTGTGAAGACTACGTTTATCACATAAGGATAGAACAGCTTTATATGGGAAAAAGAAATAACTACAATTTTATAGATCCTAATTATGAAGAAATAACGCCTGATGAAAATGGCGATATAGATATTTTATCTCTTATAGAAGATGAGTTATTATTGGCATTACCAATAATTCCTATGCATTTACAAAATGATTGTAGCATTAAAGATGATACTCAATCTTTTGGACAAATTGAGGAAAAGGAAAATCCTTTTGCTATTTTAAATAAACTTAAGAAATAATTTTTATAAAGGAAATTTTATGGCTGTTCAGCAAACTCGTAAAAGTCGCTCAAAACGCGATATGAGAAGATCTCATGATGCATTAACACCTAATGTACAAATGTCTATTGATAAAACTAGCGGTGAAAAACATTTACGTCATCATATGAGCGCAGATGGTTACTATAGAGGTCGCAAAATTATCTAATTAATTTTATTTATTTTTAAGAAAATTTATGCATTACAGTAAAATTGTCTCAACTGGTCACTTTTTACCAAAAAATATATTAACCAACCAAGATTTAGAGAGGTTAATAGATACCTCCGATGATTGGATTACAATACGTACTGGTATTAAGAGTAGACATATAGTCTCAGATGAGACAGTTGCTGATATGGGATATTATGCCGCTTTAGAAGCTATTGATAACGCTAAGATTGATCCTAATGAAATAGATCTTATTATTGTAGCTACCACAAGTGGCTCTCATGCTTTTCCTAGTAGCGCTTGCTTAATTCAAACAAAACTAGGAATAGAAGTTTGCACATCTTTTGATGTAGCAGCAGCATGCACTGGATTTGTATATGCTCTTGAGATTGCTAATCAATTTATAAGCTCTGGAAAAATAAAAAAAGCTCTTGTTATAGGAGCTGATGCTTTATCTACAACTGTAAATAAACAAGATAGATCCACAGTAGTTTTATTTGGGGATGGAGCTGGAGCTATAATTTTAGAGGCAAGCTCTGATAAAAATTCTAGAATTATTGACACTTATACAAGAGCTACCACATCAAATAATGACTGTTTGGTTTTACCAAATAGACCAAGACAAAGTGATGAATCTGCGTTTTTAGAAATGCAAGGAAATATTTTATTTAAAATTGCTGTTAATGAACTAGCTCATGTAACAGAACATATTCTAAAAATAAATAACTTAACCGCCAATGATGTTGACTGGTTAATTCCTCATCAAGCGAACTTAAGAATTATTAAGGCTACAGCCAAAAAATTAAATCTAGGAACAGATAAACTTATTCTTACCGTTACAGAACACGGGAATACATCTGCTGCTAGTATTATATTAGCTCTACATCAGGGTATAATCGACGGAAGAGTTAAAAGGGGTAATACACTTCTTTTAGAGTCTTTTGGCGGTGGTCTTACATCTGGTTCTGCTTTAATTAAATATTAAATCAAATTATGAACAATTCATCTTTCATTTTTCCAGGGCAAGGTTCTCAATCCCTTGGAATGTTATCTGATATATCATCTAATTTTAAAGAAATTCAAGAAACTTTTGATCTAGCATCTGAAATCTTAGGTTACGATCTTTGGGAATTAACTCAAAAAGGACCTATTGAAAAATTAAATCAAACTCAATATACTCAACCTGCAATCCTAACAGCATCTATTGGAATATCTAAAATACTTGAAAATAACGGTATAATTCCAAAAGTTGTAGCTGGACATAGTCTTGGTGAATTCAGCTCTTTAGTTTACTCTAAGACATTAGATCTTACAGAGGGTGTAGACTTAGTTTCATATAGAGGTCTTATTATGCAAGAAGCTGTTCCTGAGGGAGTTGGCTCTATGGCTGCAATTATAGGACTTAATAGTACAAAGATTAATGATCTTTGCTTAAGCATCGAAAATGGAACTAAAGTAGCTATAGCTAATTACAACTCTACTGGACAAACAGTTATCTCAGGATATAAAGAAGGTATTTTAAAAGCTATAGAGCTATGCAAAGAAGCTGGAGCTAAAAAAGCTGTAATTCTCCCTGTTAGCATTCCCTCACACTCATTCTTGCTTAAGG
>JAWXTV010000046.1:0-5263 GCA_044433245.1 Psittacicella sp.
TCATGAGTTGGAGCAATTATTAAAACTTGAGGCATTCTTAAAGTTACATCAATATTTTGGATAGCAGGAAGTAAGAAGCCAGCTGTTTTTCCAGAGCCAGTTTGTGCAACAGCTAAGATGTCGCGACCTTCTGTTAAGATTGGAATACACTGCTCTTGTATTGGAGATGGTGTTACAAAGCCTATGTTATCTAGCGCTTCTAAGATATTTTGTGATAAGTTTAGATCTTTAAATGTAGTGGTTGTTGTTTGGGTCATTATAAAATACTTTCTTTTCGTTTTATTTATCGGAAAAGGGACTTCTAAAAGCCCCTTTCATTTTTACTTATTGAGCTAAATTTTCAACAGCATCTTTAATGCTTAATCTAACTCTACCTTGTTTATCAATTTCTATTACTTTTACGTTTACTTCTTGACCTGGCTGAAGAATATCTCCTATTGAAGTAATTCTTTCGTTAGAGATTTGAGAAATATGTACCAAACCTTCTTTTACCCCTAAGAATGCTACAAAAACACCAAAGTCAGTTAGTTTTGTAATTTTCCCAGAATATATTTTGCCTATTTCAGGATCTTGAACAATATTTTGGATTTTTCCAATAATATCTTTAGCAACTTCAGGATCTGAGGTTAGTATTTTTACAAGACCTTTATTATCTATATCAATAGAAGCGTCATTTTCAGCTGTAAAGCTTTTTACAACAGAGCCACCTTTTCCTATAACATCTTTAATTTTTTTACTATCAATTTGTATAGTATAAATTTTAGGAACAAAAGATGAAAGTTCTTTTCTAGGTTCAGAAATGGCTTTATTCATAATATTTAATATATGAAGTCTTGCTGCTTTTGCTTGATTTAAAGCTTTTTGCATAATTTCTGGAGTAATACCATCAATTTTTATATCCATTTGAAGAGCTGTTACACCCTCTTCAGTTCCAGCAACTTTAAAGTCCATATCACCTAAATGATCTTCATCCCCTAAAATATCGGAAAGAATAACAAAATTATCACCTTCTTTTACAAGACCCATTGCAATCCCAGCAACAGGAGCTTTTAAAGGAACACCGGCATCCATTAGAGATAAAGAAGCTGAACATACCGAAGCCATAGATGATGATCCATTAGATTCAGTTATTTCAGAAACAACTCGAATTACATAAGGAAATTCTTTAAGGGTTGGAACTACAGCTTTAAGACCGCGTTTTGCAAGTCTTCCATGACCTATTTCCCTTCTTTTTGGAGATCCAATCATACCAGTTTCACCAACTGAGTATGGAGGGAAGTTATAGTGGAATAGGAATGGATCTGTAGAATCACCTAAAATACCATCAATAATTTGAGCATCTTTTTCATTTCCAAGAGTTACAACTCCAATAGATTGAGTTTCACCCCTTGTAAATAGAGCAGACCCATGAGTTCTTGGAAGTAATCCAACACATACATCTAAAGCTCTTATAGTGGTTGTATCTCTTCCATCAATTCTTGGGTTACCAGCAAGAATACTTTGTCTTACTACATTATACTCTATATCGTGAATAATTTGGCTAAATTTATTTTGATTAAATTCTTCTTGGAATTCCTCTTGAGCTTTTTTATAAGCTCCACTTCTAATAGAATCAAGATCAGCATATCTTTTTACTTTATCTGTAATTTTATAAGCTGAAGCTATATCTTTAGAAGTTAAGTTGGTCATAAAATCAATATGTTTTTGATTTAACTCTTCTTTAATCCAATCCCAAGGAGCTTTATTGATTTCTTTTTTAAATTCTAAGATATTATCTATTACTACTTGTTGTTCTTTATGACCAAATAATACAGCTTCAAGCATTTGTTCTTCTGAAAGAATTGAAGCTTCTGATTCAACCATTAATACAGCGCTTTGAGTTCCAGAAACAACAAGATCTAATTTAGATTCTTTTTGATCTAATAAAGTAGGGTTTAGAACTAATTTATTATCTATTAAACCAACTCTAGCAGCAGCAATAGGGCCATTAAATGGTAAGCCTGAAATACAAAGAGCTGCTGATGTTCCTATTAATGAAATAATATCTATTGGAATATTTGGATTTGCAGATAAAACTGTTACAACTACTTGAACTTCATGGTAAAAATTATTAGGAAATAGAGGTCTAATAGGTCTATCTATTAATCTTGCAATAAGAGTTTCATTTTCAGAAGGCTTACCTTCTCTTTTAAAGAAACCACCAGGAATTTTTCCAGCAGCATAAGCTTTTTCTTGGTAATTGATTACTAAAGGAAAGAAATCTTGATTTTCTTTTAAATCTTTTTTAGCGACAATACTTACTAGTACAGATGTATCATCCATGCTTGCTATTATAGCAGCAGTTGCTTGACGAGCTATAACTCCAGTCTCAAGCGTAATGGTATGTTTACCATATTTAAATTGTTTTACAAAAGGTGTCACGTAAGATCCTTATTTTAGTATTATGAACGCTTCATATTGTTAAAGAATTCTTCATTAGTTTTAGCCATAAATAATTTATCTATTAAGAATTCCATAACTTCCTCTTCATTCATAGAGTGAAGAAGTTTTCTTAATATCCAAACTCTTTGTAATTCATCATCAGAAATTAATAATTCTTCTTTTCTTGTTCCTGATCTGTTGAATTCTATAGCTGGGAAGATTTTTCTTTCTGCAATTTTTCTAGATAAGTGTAACTCCATGTTACCTGTACCTTTAAACTCTTCATAGATAACTTCATCCATTTTAGAACCTGTATCTATTAAAGCTGTAGCTATAATTGTAAGACTTCCACCCTCTTCTACATTTCTAGCGGCCCCAAAGAATCTTTTAGGTTTGTGAAGAGCGTTTGAATCAACTCCTCCTGATAATATTTTTCCAGAAGCAGGTGTTGTTGTATTGTAAGCTCTTGCAAGTCTTGTTATTGAATCAAGAAGTATAATTACATCTTTTTTATGTTCAACTAGTCTTTTAGCTTTTTCAATAACCATTTCAGCTACTTGAACGTGCCTATAAGCTGGCTCATCAAAAGTTGAGGCTATAACTTCATCTTTTACAACTCTTTTCATTTCAGTAACTTCTTCAGGTCTTTCATCTATTAAAAGAACTATTAGTGTACAATCTGGGTAATTACTTGCTATGCTTTGAGCTATATTTTGAAGGAGAACCGTTTTACCAGCTTTAGGTGGGGCTACTATTAGACCTCTTTGACCTTTACCGACAGGAGATGCTAAATCTAGAATTCTTGCTGTTATATCTTCTTTAGATCCATTTCCTCTTTCCATTCTTAAAAGATGGTTTGGGTGAAGTGGAGTCAGGTTTTCAAATAAAATTTTGTTTCTTGCAATTTCAGGTTTATCACCATTTATTTGTTTTATTTTTAGAAGGGCAAAGTATCTTTCACCTTCTTTTGGTGATCTTATTTTACCTTCTATGTGGTCACCAGTTCTTAAGTTAAATTTTCTAATTTGACTAGGTGATACATATATATCATCAGGACCTGCAAGATATGAGCTATCAGCAGATCTTAAAAATCCAAATCCATCTTGGAGGATTTCAAGAACACCTTCACTGAAGATGCTTTCTCCACTGATTGAGTGCTGTTTTAAAATTGCAAAAATAATATCTTGTTTTCTTAGTCGAGCTAAATTTTCAAGCCCTAATTGTTCTTCACCTAAGCGTACTAATTCAGAGATGGGTGTGTTTTTTAAGTCTGTTAAATTCATATTTGTTTTTATAACTTTTGATTAAAAGTATTTCCTATTTATATTTGTATAGGAGTAAAAGATAGGATGTTAAGATAGGATTAAAGTGTTTAAAATTTATTAAATAAATATACTATAAAATTATTAATATGTCTAATTTTAATATTTTATAAATATAGCTTATTTAATAAAGAATACTGCAATAAAGGTAGCTTAAATTAGCTAACAAAAACTAAAAAATGATAGGAACTTCGTAAAAGAAGGTCGTCTTAAAATTCTATCCATTGTTTGGATTAGATTATATAACTCAAAAATTATAGAGTAATATAATTTATATCATCTATATGCTATCATATATATGAAAAATATGTAAATTTAAATCTTATGGAATTAATTAAAAATATAATAGATCAATTAAATGAATTAAAAGCTAGTGATATTAACAGTTATGATGTAAAAGGTATTTCAAGTATTACAGATACTATGATTGTAGCAAGTGCTATATCATTACGTCATGTTGATGCTCTTGCTGATAACTTAGTTGAGTATATGAGAAAAACTCATGATATAAAACCTTTTAGAGTAAGTTCTAAAACTAAAAATGGTTGGGTTGTTATAGATTTTGGTGATGTTATAGTTCATCTTATGGATAAAGAAACAAGAGAGCTTTACTCTCTAGATGATTTATATACAAATATGAATGAGTCTTCAAATAGTTAAATAAATGAAACTTTCTAATAAAACTCTAAAAAGTAGATCTATATTTATATTAGTATGCATCTTTTTAGTGTTTATTATTGTTTTATTTAAATGTTTTTATATTCAAATAATTAATAGGGATTCTTATGTTAGCTTAGCTAAATCTAATTCTAATATAACTTTAAGTTATAAAGCTGTTAGAGGTAGCATCTACTCTGAATCCGGAATTCCCTTGGCTATTGATAATAAATATTATGGAATTTTTATTATTCCAGCAAGAGCTAAGAATTTATCCAAATTAATAAGTCAGGTAAAGGGGGTAATACCTCTTACTCAACAGGAAATTAATAAATTTTATATAGAAGTTAATAAAACCTCTAGATATAGAAAAATTTTATTAGAAAATATTACCCCTTCTGAATATAACCTCCTTCAAAAAGATTTTAAAACAAATAAGGCTATAGCTTTAGGCTTTGGCTATACAAGATCTTATCCTTACAAAGAGGTAACTGGTAATATTTTAGGTTATTTAAGTTTTCTTAAAACTCCAAAAAATGGTTATATTAAAAATCAATTAATAGGTGTAACAGGGCTCGAAGAGTCTTATGAAAGCATCTTAAAAGGTGTTAATGGAAAACTTGATATTTTAGTAAATAATCTAAGATATCCAATTAAATATAGAGTTACTAGAAACTCAATATCTGGAGATAATTTATATTTATCTCTTAACATAAAGCTTCAAAAATATATATATTCTCTTTTAGGTAATACAGTTGGATCAGTTTTAGTGATAGATCCATCAAATGGAAATATTTTAGCAGCTGTGTCTTATCCTGGGTATGATAATAATAAGTTTGTTGGAGGGATTAGCTATAATGATT
>JAWXTV010000047.1:0-5261 GCA_044433245.1 Psittacicella sp.
TAAGACATTTCGTTGTTGTATTTCAATCATACACTATTTCCTTATTAATATTACTTAACATACTTTTTATAATATTTATTTCTTAATTATAATAACATTTAATATTTATATTTTTAATGTTTATAAAACTATACTTATAATAAATATTATTCACTATTCATGAATTTTATATTTATAAAAACCTATTGCTGCAATTTATATTTTCTTACTTTTTGCATAAAATTATATTAATTTACTTTAATTTGATATAAAATTCTATGTATAGACTAAATAAGGTTTATATTTGCAAAGCTGCATTTATTAGTATATTTTTACAGGAAGATATGTATGCAAACAAATTTTATAGCTCCAATTCAAGATTTAAAAAGTATTGTTGAAAATGATTTAAGCTTAAAAATGAACGCGGATAGAATGTTTATTGAAGCTTTACAAACTAAAAAAGAAACTCCAATAGGAAGTCCTTCTATTAAAAATTTTGATGAATTTTTAGAAGTTCTTAATGATATTATGACTCAAGCTCCAGAATATTGTGATGAATTTAATCCTATGTTAGGTGCTTTTGAACCTTGCGGATTAGTTGGTTTTCCAATAAACTCCATTTTAAATTGGCCAATGGCTACAGAAGCTGGGTATGATTTTTTCTCAAACGCTTTAATTAATCAACAATTTAAAATTATCTTAGAGTATTGGGCTAAATATTTATCATCTGAAGACTCTAAAAAAGTTTTAGTTGAAGATCATTTAGATAGAAAACCAAGAGTTCTTGGTTGGTTAAATCCAGATGCTCAAAAAGAAATGATTAAAGTAGCTTGTCAAGCAACTGATGATGAATCTTTGCTAGAAAAACCTTTTGAGTATTTCTTTAATGCAAACCCAGAAGATAAGTATTATGGATATAAATCTTGGGATGATTTCTTTACTAGAACTTTTGTAGAAGGAAGAAGGCCTATTGCTTCTACTGATAATGAAATAGCTAACGCTTGTGAATCAGCTCCTTTACAATTAAAAACAAATGTTGCTAAAAATGCAGCTTTTTGGCTAAAAGAACAAGAGTATTCACTAGAAACTATGATGAATTTTAATCCACTTCATAAAGAATTTATAGGTGGAACTGTTTATCAAGCTTTCTTAAGCGCTCTTAGCTATCATAGATGGAATTCTCCAGTAAGCGGAACTGTAAAAGAAGCTTATATCGTTAATGGATCTTATTATTTAGGTAATAAACATAATGAAAATATTAACAGAAGAGCTGATGAAAGCGCTCCTAATAAATCTCAACCATTTTTAACTTCTATTGCTACAAGAGCTGTTATATTTATAGAATCAGATAATCCAAAAATTGGACTTATGTGTTTTATAGCTGTTGGTATGGCTGAGGTTTCATCTTGTGAGATTACAGTTAAAGAGGGTCAACACTTAGAAAAAGGTGATGAGCTTGGAATGTTCCATTTTGGTGGATCTACTCATTGTTTAATTTTTAGACCAGAAGTAAAATTAGAGTTTGATTTCCATAATACCAAACCTGGTTTAGATGCTACAAATATTCCAGTATGCTCACGTATTGCAACTGTATTAGATTAATATCTAATAACTAATATTTGTAATTAGTCAATGGCCTGCTTTTTAGCAGGCCATTTTAGTTTACAATAAAGGAAAATATATGAATAAGCTTTATACTTTTAAAACCTCACAAATTTTTAATAAAGATAATTTTCCTCTAGAAAATTTAAATCTAAAATCTCTAAGAGAAAATTATTGGATAAAAATAAATCTTAAAAAGGGATTTATAAATTTAATAACTTTAGATGAAAATTTAAATACAATATTAAAACAAAGCTTTGTTATAAATTCAGATATTGATTATCTTGAGCCAAATAAAAAATATACTTTAGAGTTAAGTAATGATTGTGAATTATCCTATGAGTTATTATCTACTTCACAATATTATGCTAAAAATAAATATATTACACCCGGAGTTGCTCACTCTACTTTATGTAAATATGAAGATTTATTTCAAGAAAATAATAAAGTATTAGATTTGGGATGTGGATCTGGTAGAAATTCTTTATATTTAAATTTATTAGGTTGTAGAGTCTCAGCTTATGATTTTAATATAAACTCTTTATCTCAATTAAATGAAATAGTATCTAAAAATTCTTTGCAAGGTATAAATATAAAACATTATGATATAAATACAGCAGACATAGAGAGCGTTTATGATCATATTGTATCTACAGTTGTTCTTATGTTTCTAAATCCAGCTAGAATAAAAGATATTATCTTAAATATGCAAACCCATACTAAATTGCAGGGCACTAATATTATAGTGTGCGCTATGGATAGCAAGGAGTATCCGAAACCAGAGTGGTTTTCTTTTGGATTTAAAGCTGGAGAGTTACAAGAGTACTATAAGGATTGGGAAATAATCTTATATGATGAGTCTCTTGGAAAACTTCATAGAAAAGATATTTTTGGTAATAGAATAGAGCTTAAGTTTGTAACTTTGATAGCTAGAAAACCTAAATAGATTTATATTAAAAATTTAAACTTTACAATTATGATGTTTAAAAATTATATTAAAAATATACATTGCGAATTATATAGATCTTAAAAATTATATAACTAATAAGCAAGATTTACCTTTTTAAGTAGGGTTAGTAAATTCTATGAACCCTAAAAATTGACTTTTAGTTCTTGAGGTATTTAGTTAGTGCTTATATTATTTTAGCTATTATAATCTTTTTCTTGCCTTACACTTTTATGAATATTTATTTATTACGTAAAATAAAAATAAAAAATAAAAACTCTTTACTTTATTTATAAATATAAGTTAAATTAAAAATATAGATTACATGCTTAATCTAATTTAGATTTAAGTTTATAAATATAATAATTTTAACATTTAAGGAAATTGCATCATGGAAAGCCGACGTAGAAACACTACTTTTATTAAAAATAACATTAACTATAAAATCTTTTTCTTAAACTCTAAGGTAATTTATCATGAGCAGTGAAACTCATCAAAATAATAACGATACAATAGATACAATTAATAATTCAAAAAAGATAGGCTTTTGGTCTTTTTCTGTACTTCTTGTAGTAACTATATATGTCTTAAATAATGGTATACAAGTATTTTATCAAATGGGTTATGCTTCCATCACCTATGTAATTTTAGCAATAATAATATTTTTCCTTCCTTATACATTCATGGTTACAGAGATGGCTTCAGCTTTTCATAAGCATGAAGGTGGAATTTTTTCATGGATGCAAGCTTCAGTTGGTTTAAGATTTAGCGCTGGAGTAACTTTTCTTTGGTATCTATCATGGATAGCCCTTCTTTTTACAGTTGGCGGAATTTTTTGTGTAACTTTGTCAGCTGCTTTTACTGGAGGAAATGCATCAGCTAATTGGCATATAGGATCTTTAAGTAATGCAGGAACTATAGCTATAATTAGTTGTATATATCTTGTTCTTATAACGTTTTTAACTAGAAAAGGAATAAAGCAAGTTTCATTCTTTGCCAATATATCAATAATAGCTCTTATTGGGATTCATATCTTAATAATTGGCGGCTCTGCTGTGTTTCTATTTGCTCATCATGGCCATTTTATGCAAGGTTTTCAATTTAATAAAGTGTCATCTTATTTTTATGGACCAAATAAAAGTTATGATAATTTTGGAGAAGCTCTTGGGTTTGGTGTTTTTGCATTCTTTATTTTAGGAGGAATGGAAACGGGAGCTGGATTAATTGATAAAGTTAAGAATCCGCAAAAAACAGCACCTAAAGCTATGTTAATGGCTACCTTTTTTATAGCTGGATTATATCTTGTTGTCATAACTTTAACTGGGTTAACTATTAATTGGAATCAAACTTTTGGAACTGTTAATAGCGCTAATTTATTGAGTTTTCAGGTTTTTTATACAAATTCAGAATTTTCTAATTTAGCTTTAGCTCTTGGTTTTACCCATATTCAAGCAGTACATATTGGTCATATAGCCACTATGATTGTTAACTGGTTAACTCTTATTACAATATTAAATTTACCATATCAAATTTATTTTCCAATTAAACAAACATTTGAAGGTCTTCCTAAAGGAATGCTTCCTAAGTTTATTTTAAAACGTAATAGTCATGGAATGCTTGAAAATGTGTTATGGATTCAGCTTGTATTTACTGTTGTAATAATTCTTCTTCTTGGTTTTGGTGGTTCAGATACTAATAAATTTTTTAATATCACAATGGATATGCTTAATTTATCAGCAACTTTGCCATGGGCTTTAATTATTTATGCTTATATTAAATTTAAACTTAATGACAAAATTGTAAAAAGATATACTTTTTTTAATAAAAAATGGGGTGTTATTATAGGAATTATATCATTCATAGCTTTAAATATAGTAAATTTAGATTTTGCTATAACACCTTTTTTTGAGCATCAAGTTAGTCAAGGAGTTTGGCAATTAGTAGGTCCTATTATTTTCGCTTTATTAGGTATAGTTGTAGCTCAAATATATTTAATTAAAAGAAAGAGTAATCCTAATTTATAGTTATAAAACTATTAACTCTTTAATTCATAATTTCAATAATATTTTGTAATTATGAATTACTATAATATAATGAAAATCATATATAACTTGCTCTACTTAGTATTTTTAAATTCTTAAGGAAATTAGTATGAAATTATTTAAAGCAACTCTTATAATTCCAGTTTTTGCTATTTCTATTTTTTTAGCCGGGTGTAATAGTTCAGTAAAACCAAATCCATCACAAGATCTTCAAAAAATTAAGCAAATTAATACTTACTTAGCATCTTTAAAAGCAAGTTCTGTTTATGGCCCAACGATACAACAGGTAAAAGATTTTAACTCAAAAGTTAACTCCATTATGTTTACCACCCAAGCTGGCAAAAACTTTAAGAAAATTATGTTAGAAATGAGTTTATATATGAGTAATAATTATAAACAGTATCATAGTGATTTTATGAATATTACAACTAACTTTACAAATACTAAATCAGGACAAATTCTTTTAGTAGACTTTAAATCAGCAGCAGCAGATGTTCAAGAGCTTTTAGCTCAGTTAAATGCTCAAAAAGCTTATAAAAAAGCTAATGTAATAACTGCTTCAGCTATTAATTCACCCTCTTAATAAATAATATAACCATGAAAATAATATCTAAATTTTTACTTATACTGCCTTTCACAACTGCTACTTTTTTATTAGCAGGATGTAGTCATACAGTTCAAAATCCTCAACA
>JAWXTV010000048.1:0-5242 GCA_044433245.1 Psittacicella sp.
TATTTATCGCCGCCGTATGAGAATTAATTATAGAGAAACTAATTTTTTCTGCAACACTTTTTTTACATTTAATATGTAAATTATTGAAAATATGATATTTTATTTATATTCATATTATTCTAAACCTTAACAAAAACCATTAATCTTACTTTAGAGCTAATAACAATTTTCTATTTTTAAGAAGAGGTTTATACTCTGGAGTTAAATTAAACCATCTTTTAAAACTTTCCACTCCTTGAAATATAAGCATTCCATACCCATCAAATAAAACATTATCAGAGACACCTTTATTTTTTAAGCTTTTTAAAAATGGAGTTAAACCATAAAGTAAATATTGTACATCATAAAAAAAATTACTTTGAAAATATAAATGACTAACAATACCTTCATAAAAATCGGCATCTTTAGTCGATATACAATTTATAACTAAATCAAACTTAGTTTTTATATTTTTTAAATTATCTATAGCATCAAAACTAACATTAAACTGAATCCCTAAATTTCTAACTTTACTATAATTTCTATTTACGAGTAAAATATCTAAATTTAAAAAACTTAAAGTAGATAAAATACTACTAACAACCCCACCAGCTCCAAGAATTAATACCTTATCACCTACTTTTAAAATACCTAACCTTTTTAAGTCAGAGAGTAAACCAGTTCCATCTGTTGTATCCCCATAAAGATGGCCATTAAGTCTATATATAGTATTACAAGACTTTGCTTGCTCTGCATTAAAAGATAACCCACTTGGATTTACTTCTTTAATATATAGATAAGAATCTTTCTTATAGGGAGCTGTAATATTACAGCCAACTCCAAAATCTTGACAAAAAAAATCATTTAAAATCTTAAAAAAGTTATTTTTAACTTCACACTTTAAATAACTAAAGTTAGAAATATTACAACTATTTGCAAAGTAAGTTTGCATTCTAGGAGAAATGCTATGATTTAAAGGGTTTCCAAAAATTTTAATTTTACCACTCATACTAATCTCTTAAAACTTTCATAGTTAATAAATCTACTATTTTTGAAGGTCTTAGCACCCCTAATGTAAACTCATCAACAACTTTCAAACTATCTCCAAAACATTTATCTACTTCTAAAGAGTTCTTTAAAGCATTATAACCTGAAATATTTGCACTAGTTGATATTAAAGGGCCTTTAATACCTTCACATAAATACTTAATAATATCCATATCACATATTCTAACAGCTATTTTTTTATTATGAGAGCCAATTAGATTTTTTAATACCACATCAGAAGCTGGAACAACCCAAGTTGTAGGCCTTTCTTGTTTTGAATTTAAAAGATCTAAAGCATCTTTAGTTAAAGAGGCTATATCAATATACTTTTCAAGAAATTTAAAATTTGATGAAATTATTATCATCCCTTTATTTTTATCTCGCTTCTTTAAATCAAGAATTTTTAAAATAGCTTCATTACTATCTACTTTAGAGCCAATACCAAAAACACTTTCTGTTGGATAAGCAATTACACCATTATCTAACAAAATATTAAGAGCCTCTTGTCTTGTTATTATCATACATCCCCAACCTATTTTATAACTATATAAATTCATATTTTCTAATATAATATTATAATCAAATATCAAAACATAAAATACAACTCAAAATGAATTTTAAACCCTGGCTTACTACAGCAAGACCTAAAACCCTACCTTTAAGCCTTGCTTTTATACTAACTGGATCTATCCTTGGTTATTATAAATCACATCACTTTAATATTCTTATCTTTATATTTAGCATATTGACAACCATACTACTTCAAATCTTATCAAACTTTGCAAACGACTATGGTGACTTTAAAAAGCAAAGTGATACACAAGCAAGATTAGGACCTAAAAGGGGAATACAAAATGGCACTATTACTCACACTCAACTAAAAAAAGCTATTATTCTAATTTCTATTTTAAGCTTAATAAGCGGATGTATTCTTTTATATATTAGCCAACTAAACTTAAAAGCTTATATTAGTTTTGGAATTATAGGACTTGCTTCTATTATAGCTGCTATAACATATACTATTGGTAAAAAACCTTATGGATATATGGCTCTTGGAGATTTATCTGTATTTATTTTCTTTGGGTTAGTAGCTGTTTGCGGTAGTTCTTATCTACAGTTTCAATATTTAAATTTAGGAACTCTAATAATAGGTATAGCTTCTGGATTACTTGGAATCTCTGTCCTTAATATAAATAACTTAAGAGATGTAGATCAAGATAAAGGCGTAAATAAAAATACTATAGTTGTATACCTTGGAAAAACTTTTGCAAAATATTATTATACTCTTCTAATAATAACTGCTTTTATCTTATATTTTATTTTTTATTTAATATATATTCAAAAACTAACAGGCCTTTTATTTATCATAGCAATTCCTGAAGCTATTAAATTAATTAGAAAAGTATGGGTATATAAAGACCCTAAAGAACTAAACCCTGTTCTTGGCAAAACTGCTAGTATGATATTATTCTTAAATATTTTATTTAGTATTGGCCTAATTTTAAATATTTAAACCATTTTCTATAGAATAAATCTAAATTTAAATGCTAGTTTAGATTTATTTTTCTTTTAGCAATTTACTAATTAAAAACTCATATTTAGCAAGTATCAAACTATTTGAAAATTTTTCCTCCACAAGCTCTCTTCCTGCTACCCCAAAAGAGTTTAATCTTTCATAATCATCTAATAAGGAAATTATTTCAAACGCTAATGTTTTTGGGTGTAAATCCTCAAGTAAAATACCATTTATATTATTTAAACAGATATCTTTACAACCTGAAATATTAGAGGTTATTATAGCCCTTCCTGAAGAAGCTGCCTCTATTAAAATTCTAGGAACACCTTCTCCATATACTGAAGGAAGGCTTACTATAGAATTTTCTTTAATAAGAGTTGGCATATCAAAAGATCTGCCTAGATACTTTATTAAACCTTCAGACTCCCATTGCTTTATAAGCTCTAAAGATATAGAGTCTTTAGAATCTTTATCAATGATTCCAGCAACATTAAGTGATATATCAAATCTTCCTAAAGATCTAATATAAGAAAATGCTTCAACTAAAATTGGAAGACCTTTTGTTTTTAGAAGTCTACCTGCAAATAAAACTGACTTAGAGGAAAAAGGTGTTTCCATAAAATCATATTTATCTATATCAACCCCAGCCCCTCTTAATATAAAAGTTTTTTCTTTTTTACAAATTTTAGAATTAATAAAATAAGCTCTATCTCTAGTATTTTCAAAAATAAAAATAGATTTTCTATTCTTTCCTATAAGAATATAAATATTTTTAATAATCCAATTTAAAAACTTATATTTTTTACTAGAAAATGTTATACCAAGACCTGGCAAATAAAAGGAAATTTTCTTTCCAAAAAATAAATTTAAAATACCTGTATATATATTAGGTTTTATTGTAATACAATTTAATAAATCTATTTTAAACTTAAAAAAAACTTTAAAAATTTGAAATAAAGTTAAGAGCTCTTTTAATGGATTTAATGAGCACCTTCTAAAATCAACTTCAAAACAGGAAATTCCTAAAGAGTTAAAAAATAACTTACTTTTATCATTTTCAAAAGAAGTAATTAAAATAATATTATGACCTTTTTTGAGAAGAGATTGAGCTCTTTCCACCCAATGAAGTTTAAAATACCAGTCAGAATTAACAATATAAGCTATATTTGCCATTTTATTTATACAAAACCTTATAAAATCCTTCTACGTATCCAATCAAGATTAGATTTGGACTCATCAAAGTAAAGCTTGGTATTTCCATCTTTTATAGATAATTTAATTATTTTTAATAACCTTAATTTAGAAATATGTTTCACTTTTATTAGATAATATAAATATTTTATACTTATAAAAATATAAAAGCTAAATTTTGATTTAAAAAAATCTTTTTGAATAAATTGGTTTCTTAATAAAAGATATAATTTCCAATCTGATATATCTCCAGATGGAGAATCATGAATAAAAACTAGTGAATTATTATAATAACTACTATTCTCAAGTTTATTTAAAGAATAGGTGAAATAAATATCATCAAAGTATACAAATAAAGATTTTGGTATTAAATTATAGTTCAGTTCCAAAATTTCTTTTTTTACAAAAAGCCCAACAAAAGATGCTGCTTCAACCTTTATATTCCCGCTTTGAAAAATTGATGGAGTAAATTTAGATTTTCCTATGATATATTGAAACACTTTTCTTAAGGAGTTTGGATAAATAAATAAAGGTATATTCATCTTATGAAGATCTTTTGAAGGTTTAAAAACTTTAGAGCTTATAAGAGAAACGCTAGTTAAATCTAAATTTCTAAAATTATCTAATGTTCCTTCTTCTGGATAGCTATCATCATCAAAAAATAAAGCCCAATCAAAATCTATACAAGAGCAAGCATATTTAGCTCCTTCATAAAACCCGTTTGACCCACCTTTATTTAAAGTTCTCAAAACCTGAACTCTTGAATCACTCAAAGCTCTTAAAAATAATTGAGTATTATCAGTAGATCCTGAATCTACAACTAATACACTATCAATAGACTCGCTTAAAACCCTATTTAAAGTATCCTTTAATTTAGCAAGTCTATTGTAAGTAACTATAATAGCTAAAATTTTCATTTATTTTTCTAAAAAATTTCTAACCACTTCTAAAGCTTGCTCAATTGTTGTGTCCATATCTAAATACTTATATGTTCCAAGCCTTCCAATAAAAGTAACTTTAGCTTCATTTTTAGATTTTTCTAAGTACTTAACTAACTCATCACTTTGATTTGTTAAATTTAAAGGGTAATAAGGAATATCATTTTCAGTGCAAGATCTTGAGTACTCTTTAAAATAAATAGTTTTTGAATGTTCTTCCCAAGGAGTAAAGTGTTTATGCTCTGAAATTCTTGTAAAATCAAATTTTTTTTCAGGATAGTTAATTACAGCACACCCTTGATAATCAGCTTTATCTACTATAACTTTTTTAAAATCTAAAGTTCTATAAGCAAGTCTTCCAAACTCATATTCATAAAACTCATCAATAGGGCCCGAATAAAAAGTATGATTATACTTAGAAATTAAACCTTTTGAAAATTTAGTGTTTAAAGAAACTTTTATAGCTTCATGATCTAGTATGGATTCAACTATTTTTGTATATCCATCTTTTGGCATACCCTGGTATTTATGGAAAAAATAATTATCATCATAATTAAATCTTAAGGGTAAT
>JAWXTV010000049.1:0-5074 GCA_044433245.1 Psittacicella sp.
TTGAATCCAAGGCCAACCTTGTTTTTTTCTACTTAGTGTATTTTCAAGTACTAGATTTCCATCTGTTTTAAAAGGATCTAGTTTTGAAGACAATTCCCCACTATATAAAAGAACTGTTTTTGAGCTTGTAATATCTGTAAGCATTAAAACTGCTAATTTTAGATTATCTTTTTGTACTCTAGACTCTAAAGCTTTATTTAAATCATCGATTAAGTGATCTACTTGAGATAGACTTGCAAGTTCAATTTGACTAACTATTAAATTATTTCCATTAAGGTTATAAGCTTTTAAATCTCTTCCTAGTAATTCATCAGAGCTAAGACCTGATATATCAGTTTTTTCTACTAATAGTTTTTTAATAAAATCATCTAAATCAGAAATTTTAGCAATATCTTTTAGCTCATTTACAGCTAAAGTATCTTTTTCTGTAAGAGTTGGAGATAAAAATCCAACTGTATCGCTTAAGATAGCACAAATCATAAGAGTTGCTATATCTTTTGAGATTTTATGACCTTCAATTTTATACATATTGTATAATACAGTGGTTGTACATCCAACAGGCCAAATCCATGCCTCTAATTGATTTTTAGTCATAATATCACCAAGTCTATGGTGATCTATAATTCCAAGTAAATTTGCCTCATCTAAATCATCTGGAGATTGCATTTTATCTGAGTGATCAACTAAAAATACATCTTTACCAGAGCTTTGGGTAATAGTTTCAGGCTCTTTAAACTCAGTTAAACCAAGAACATATTGAGTTTCATGACTAAGAGGCCCTTGTTTACAAGCTACAGCTTCAAAACCTCTTTGAGTTAGTAGATCAGCTAAAATAATAGCAGATGAAATGGCATCTGTATCTGGATTTTTATGTCCGATTGTGTAAATCATACTAATTATCCTTTTAATTCAGTAAGTAGTGCTTTATTTATATTTTCAACTTTATCAAGAGAGCTAATTTCTATATATTTTAAATTAGCATTTTCTTTTGAATAATTTTTATAAAATTTAATTAAAGGGCTAGTTTGTTCATGATATACCTCTAATCTTGTTTTTATTGTTTCGATATTATCATCTTTTCTGATAATTAATTCTTCACCTGTAATATCGTCAATATTTTCAACTTTAGGTGGATTATATTTTATATGATAAACTCTACCAGATTTTAGATGAACTCGACGACCACTTATTCTTTCTATAATAGTTTCATCATCAAGTTGAAATTCTATTACATAGTCTATTTGAATGTTATTATTTTTTAAAGCTTCAGCTTGTGCAATAGTTCTTGGGAATCCATCTAGAATAAAACCATCTTTACAATCATCTTTAACGATTCTAGTTTTTACAAGCTCTATTATTAAATCATCAGAAACTAAAGCTCCTGAATTTATTACTGCTTGAATTTCATTACCAAGATCTGAGCCTGATTTGATTTCTTGTCTTAAGATATCACCAGTTGAAATTTGAGGTATATTGAAAGTATTTATTAAAAATTGAGCTTGAGTTCCTTTTCCAGTTCCAGGAGCTCCTAAAAGGATAATATTCATATATTTGTTATTTAAAAAATAAATTATATAAATATTATATTGTAATTTTATTAAAAATTTGAATTTTTTTACAAATTTAATAGAATAAAAAGTAATTTAATAAAATACTTTTTTAAAACCACTTTAATTATATGGCAAATCGTAAGATTGATATTCAAAAATCAAAAGAAATTCTAGCTACTTTAGCTAAAGACTTCCCTAAATGCTTTACTCTAGAAAAAGAATCAAAACCTTTAAAAATAGGTATATTCCAAGAAATTGCAGAAGTATACAAAGAAACTTACTCAAAAACTGAAATAAGAGCAGCTATTAAAGTTTATATAAATAATTGGAGATACCTTTATGGGTGTAAACCTGGAGCGAAGAGAATAGATTTAGAGGGAAATCCAGTCTCTGATCTAGAAGAAGAGCATATTAAATTTGCTCAAGAAAAATTAAAAGCCTCAAAATCTATTTTTTCAGCAAAGTTAAAAGCAACTGCTAAAAATAAAAAAACTTTTGTAAGAAAACCTAAAAAAGTTGAAATTAAAGATTTTGCTATAGGTGATACTGTAAAATTTAGATTAAATAATAAAGTTATTGTAGGAACTTTATTAAGTAAAGAAGGTTTAAATTGTAGAGTAAGAGCAAATAATAGTATGGTACTTAGTATTGAGATTAAGAGTTTATTTTAGCAAATGTTTTATGTCTACGAATCCAACTCCTATACCAAATTAAAAGATACCTTAATAGATTTACTTAATAAATATCAAACTAAAGATATTTTTACAAAACAATCTATTATTCTAGGTAATAATAGTATAAGTGGATGGTTAGAGCTTGAGATTGCAAAGAAACTTGGAATATTTGCAAATATTGAGTTCTTTAAGCCTTGGCTATTTTTAAGAAAAGAAATTGCTTTTCTTTATGAGAAAGACTTTGGAAAAACTCCTAATCAAAATAAGAATAGGTTTAATTTAATAAATCTTGTATGGGAAGTATATGATATTCTTCTTTCTAAAGAGATTATTTTAGAGAATTTCTCTAACCTCTATGAATATATAGATGGTGATGAATACAAGGCTTATTCTTTAGCTTACTTGTTAGCCTCAACTTTTGATGAGTATTCAATTTATAGGCCTGAATATTTAAAAGATTGGCAAGATAATTTAGATTCTAATTTAGGTTTAGATTATGAAAAATGGCAAAAGCAGTTATGGCAAGAAATTTTAAAGCTAATTAATAAAAAAGAAATTAGTTTAGATAAAATTTTAAAGTCAAAAAGTAAAATTGAAATAGATAGCTATTTTGAAAAACACTCTAAGAAAATTATAGGTAATGATATTTTTATATTTGGATCTTCAGCAATTTCTAGATCAAATCTTAATTATTTCTATAAATATGCAGAAACTAATAATGTTCATTTTTTGATATTAAATCCATCCCCTACCTATTGGTATGAAAGAGAATTTTTTGATAGTGAAATGCATAGACTCTGCTCTAAGTATAAAAAAGATTCAATTTTTTTATTAGATTCTTTCTTAAAAAATGACATTGTAAGATATGAGGATTTTGTAGAACCAAAGTCTAATAACTTATTAAACTCTTTAAAAAGTCATATTTTTTACCAAAGAAGTTTTGATATACTGCAAGAAATTCCTCTTAAGCAAGATTCTTCTATTGAAATACACGCTTGCTATAGCCCAGTTAGAGAGGTTGAGGTGTTGAGAGATAATATTTTAGATTGGCTTGATATTGATCCTAATTTAAAACTCTCTGATATAGGGGTTGTAGTTCCTAATTTAAAAGAATACTCAAACGCTTTTAAAGTTGTTTTTAATCAATTTTCAAAGAATGATACAAGATCTTTAATGTATCGAATTTTTGATATGCCATATTCTGATATTAATCAAGAAATCTTAGAAAAAATGTTTACTTTAAGAGAAAGTGATCTTACAAAAGAAGTTGTTTTTGAATTTTTAAATTATAATCTTATTAGAGAAGCTTTTGATTTAACGGTTGATGAGATATTAGCTCTTCAAAAGATTGTTGATAATCTTTTAATAATTAAGGAGTCTGCTAATCAAGAGCTTTCTTATAATTCATGGGAATATGCTAAAAAAAGGATTTTATTGGGAGTTGCTCTTAATTTTGATTATTCAATTTGGAATAATATAGCATCTTTTTCTGTATTATCTTCTAGTATTACAGAAATATATTTAAAGCTTATGGTTTTTATAGATGAGCTTAGCTCTTGGAAAAGTTATTTAAATAAAAATCATAGTTTTATTTCATGGATGGAGATGATTACAAAGTTAACTAATAGATGCTTCTTTAATGATAATTTAGACAGGTTTCTTTTAAAAATATCAAATTATATTTCTTTTCTTTTTGAAAGTAACCATCTTGTAGGTGCTAGCACTATAAAAGATGTATTATCAACATCTTTATCAAAAACATCTAATAAAATTACTCCATATCTTGACATGATTAATGTAGGAATAAATATATCATTAAGCGCTAGATCTTATAAATACTTAGCAATTCTTGGATCAAATGAAAGTAATGAGCCAACAGAAGAAAGAAGGCCTTATTTTAATCTTATTAGGCAAGACCCAAAACCTTGGGATTTATCAATTGCAAATGAAGCAAAAGCATACTTCTTAGAATCTATTTTAAATACAGAAAATAAATTATTTCTAAGCTATGTTTCGAATTCTATTGAAACTAATGAAGAGATGAAATATTCAAGTTTTATAGAAGACTTGATAAATTATATATCTTTATATAATGAAAAAGATTTTCAAGAAGTTTTTGATGATTTTGTAGTGTTTCACTCCATTTATAGCTTTTCTAATGAAAATTTTCAATTTGCAAACTCCTATATGAAAGAGTGGTCATCATCTACTTTGGATAATAAAATAAACTATATAGGAAATCTTAGCGGTATAGAGAATTTTAATAAAAATATTCCCATGACTTTAAATATAGATGATTTAATATTTTCTTTAATAAATCCCATGAAATTTTTCTTTAGTAGGCAACTTGGAGTATATCCAAAAAGTTATAAAAAGGATCTTACAGAAGAGTTATTTTCATTAAGTGGAGATTTAAATCTTGGATTATATAATTTTGCTATTAAAGACTCTTTGTTTAATTCTTACAAAGCTATTAGTTCATCTACTATATTTAATATACTTAAGTTTCAAGGCAAGCTTCCATATTTTAATTTTGGAAAAATAGCTTTTAATTATATTTTTGATGATATGGAAAAACTTAGAGAGATTGATGAAAGTTTTGTTAAAAGAGACATTGTTTTAGATAAAATGTATTTAAATATTCAGAATGAAGATATTATTTTAGATTTAAAATTTAATTTAAAAAATAATACTCTAATTAGATATAATTTTTCAACTGATATATCAAAAAGTCTAGTAAAGCTGTGGTTTGAATATCTTTTATTTATTAAAAATGAAAGAAATAATTCTTCTAAATTATCTGAAGATAATCTTCAGGAGGCAGTTTTATTATTTTTACATAAAGAAACA
>JAWXTV010000050.1:0-5005 GCA_044433245.1 Psittacicella sp.
ATCCAAACATTGGCATAAATCCACCAAACATTAAAAGGAAATCCCAAGTTCTAACCCATTTAGCGCTATGAATTTTATGGCGATATTCAAAACCAACTGGTCTAAAAAATAGAGCAGCAAGTCCTAAAATCATAATTACATAAAATCCAGAAAATGAAACAGAATACACTACAGGCCAAGCAGCAAACATAGCCCCAGCAGCTGTAATTAGCCAAGTTTGGTTACCTTCCCATACAGGGCCTACTGTATTTAATAAAACTCTGCGCTCAGTATTATTTTTACCTAAGAATGGCATAGCAATTAAAACACCATTATCAAACCCATCAGTAACAGCAAAACCAAGCATTAAAAAGCCTAGTAAAAACCACCAAATAAATCGTAAAAATTCATAATTTAACATATTTTATACCTACCAGTTATTTGTTGTCTTCAAAATGATAACGTCCAGTTTTAAGAGCACTAGGTCCTAAACGAGCGTATTTAAACATTAATATCATTTCAATTACCAATAGTACTGAATAGATTCCACAAATTAATATAATTGAGAACCATAAATCAGCAATAGTTAAATGAGAACTTGCTACATTTACAGGTAGTACATGATATACAGCCCAAGGTTGTCTACCAAATTCAGTTACAAACCAACCACTTTCTATAGCAATCCATGGAAGAGGAAGTCCTATAGCTAATAGATATAGAAGTAATCTAGGTTTTCCAATCTTACGACGTAATGTAACAAATAATGCCCATACAATTAAGATAAACATTAATACACCTGATAAAATCATAACTCTAAATGCATAGAATAAAGGAGCTGATTCAGGAATTGTATGTAATACTGCTTCATTAATTTGAGCAGGAGTAATATTTGTTAAAGTTTTATTATAGCTCTTTAAGAATAAAGCAAAACCAAGATCTTGAGATGTTTTATTGAAAATTGCCATTTCAGCAGGAGTTGCTTTACCATCTCTTACTTTTTGTAAAAGTTTATAAGCTATAACACCTTTTTCAATACGAACTTTATTTAAAGCTTCAACTTCTTTCATTCCCATAAAAGTTTTATTAAAGCTATGAGTTACCACTAACCCACCTAAATCTGGTATAGATAAAGTAAACCCAACATTTCTTTGTTGTGATTGTGATGGGAAAGCTATAATATTCCATGCTGCAGGAGCAGGTTCAGTAGTCCATTCAGCTTCCATTGCAGCCATTTTAGCTGGTTGAGTTTTAGCTATAGCAACACCTGAAGCATCACCTAAAACCATTACTCCAACTATTGCAAATATACCAAATATAGAAGCTACAGCAAAAGATCTTTTTGCAAATCCAAGATCACGCTTTTTAATTAAATAGTAAGAGCTAATACCTAATACAAACATAGCAGCTGTTGTATAACCTGCTGTTACAACATGTAAAAATTCTGTTTGAGCTACAGGATTAAACCATAAATGCCAGAAATTTACCATTTCCATACGCATAGTTATAGGATTAAAAGCAGATCCAACAGGGTTTTGCATCCAACCATTTGCAACTAAAATCCACATAGCAGATAGGTTAGTACCTATAGCTACAAGATAAGTTACCATTAAATGTTGTTTCTTAGAAATTCTATCCCATCCAAAGAAGAAAAGACCAACAAAAGTTGATTCTAAGAAAAATGCAGCAAGCGCTTCAATAGCTAAAGGAGCTCCGAAAATATCTCCTACATAATATGAATAATAAGACCAGTTAGTACCAAATTGGAATTCCATAGTAAGCCCTGTAGTTACACCAAGAGCAAAATTAATTCCAAATAATAGTCCCCAGAACTTTACCATATCCTTATAAACTTGCTTACCAGTTACAACATAGATTGTCTCCATGATTGCAAGCATAAAAGTGATACCTAAAGTTAATGGAACAAAAATAAAATGATACAATACGGTCAACGCAAATTGTAAACGAGATAATTCTACAACTGTCGTTAACATTATACCTCCAATACCTTATCAGTAATTTTAATTTAATTAGTTAATTTCACAAAAATATATCTTAAAAACTAAGATTATTTTTCAAAACTAATTATATACTAATCTACTATTAATATCATCAAGAAAATACTATTCACAATGAAAGATCTTTATCAATTAAATCTACTAAATTAATTATAT
This sequence comes from Psittacicella sp., assembly GCA_044433245.1. Lineage (GTDB taxonomy): Bacteria > Pseudomonadota > Gammaproteobacteria > Enterobacterales > JAWXTV01 > JAWXTV01. The sequence continues at coordinate 2,151 of JAWXTV010000050.1, forward strand.
TTAATAATTTAGAAGACTTTAGAGAAGGTTATTTTATTATTTAACTAACTCTATAATAAAATCTTTAGCTTTTTGAGTTAAAACTCTACCTCTTTGTGTTCTTTTTATAAATCCTTTCTTAATAAGATAAGGTTCAATAAAATCCTCTATAGTTACCCGACTTTCAGATAAAGTAATACAAATATTTTCAATACCTACAGGACCTGAGTTAAAATCATAATATATTTTGGTTAAATAATTTTTATCCAAAGAATTTAATCCTAACTCATTAATATTTAAAATATCAAGAGATTTAGAAACTAGACTAAGAGTGACTTTAGAGTTATTTTCAACAACCGAAAAATCTCTAACTCTTTTTAAAATTCGATTAGCAATTCTTGGAGTACCTCTTGATCTTTTAGCAATCTCTAAAGAGGCGTCTTTTTCCATTGAAAGACCTAAACTTTTTGCATTTTTATTAATAATTTCAGCAAGTTCTTTTTCTGAATAATGATTTAAGCTTTCAATAATACCAAACCTATCTCTAAATGGCTCACTTAAATCTCCAGCTTTAGTAGTTGATCCAACAAGAGTAAAAGGCTCTAAATCTATTTTAATAGTTTTTGAATTATAACCTTCCCCTATTATTACATCTAAAGAACAATCTTCCATAGCAGAGTAAAGCATCTCCTCTGTAACTTTAGAAATTCTATGAATCTCATCAATAAATAAAATATCACCTTTATTTAATGTTGTAAGTATTGAGGCAAGATCTTTAGGCTTCTCTAAAGCTGGCGCTGAGATTGTGTATATACTTTTATTAAGCTCATAACTAAGAAGATATGCAAGAGAGGTTTTTCCAACTCCAGGAGGTCCAAAAAATAATATATGATCAAGAGGCTCATCCCTTAAAAGAGCTGATTTAATATATATCTTAAGCTTATTAATTAGCTCCTTTTGACCTATATATTCATCAAATGACTTAGGTCTTAAGGCTTTATCAGATTTATTAACCACTTCAGTAATATTTTTATAAACATTCTTAGCAGAACTTTTCTCTTTTCTAGTAAACTTGTTTTCCTTGGAAGATTTTAACTTTTCTTTCTCAATAGTAAAATCAACTGATAGATTATCTTTTTCTATCATAAGCTTACCTTTCTCAAGATTAATTTCAACATATCACTACTTGCTAATTTTTTATCAAAATTTTCATCTACTAATTTTATAGCCTCTTTTAAAGAATATCCAAGAGATATAAGAGCATCTTTTAATTCCTTTTTTAACTTATCATCTAAAGATGCATCTGTAGATTGAATTTTAATTTGGATTTTATCTGCAAGATCTATACATATTCTTTCAGCTGTTTTTTTACCAATTCCAGGAACTGAGCTAATTTTTTTTATATTTTTATCACCCACTATTATAGCAAGCTCATCTGAATTAAATTTAGATAAAATATTTATAGCAGCCTTAGGGCCTACTCCACTTACTTTTAATAACTCTAAAAACATATCCTTTTCATTAACGCTTAAAAAACCATATAAAACAGCTTTCTCATCTTTAATAAATGATTGAGTATGTATTAAAATTAATTCTTCTAAATCTACTTTTTCGAGTTCAAAATAAGATTTTAAACTAATAAGTATTTCATATCCTATAGAGTTTACCTCTAGAAGAAGTTTATTTTCGCTTAAAGATACTAAGCTTCCCTTTAAAGTTGATATCATAAGTTCACTATAAATAATAATTATTTATTACTATAGTAATATAATTAGTAATATAATTTATAAAATTTTATAACTTTCTAACATTTTAAACTTAAAAAAGCACTTATACTAATTGCTAAAGCATCTGAAGCATCTAAAGATGGAGGGTTATTTAAATGTAGAAGACTCATGACAGCATTTCTTACAGCTTCTTTAGAAGAGTCCCCTGCTCCAGTTATAATTTTTTTAACTTTTCTTGGTGGGAATTGAAAAATATCTAAGCTATGAATTGAGCTCTGAGCAAGAATAACTCCTCTAACATAAGACAGTTTTAAGCTTGATGCTATATTAACCCCTGTAAAAGCTTCCTCAATACTTAAAATATCTGGAGAATATATCTCAAGAAGCTCTAAGAAACAATTATGAATAGTAGCAAGTTTTTTTGGTATATCATCTTTTTGATTTGTTCTTATAATACCGCTTGCTATATATGAAAATGAATTATTATCAATTTTTATGACCCCATAACCAGTTTTATTGGTTCCAGGGTCGATTCCTAAAATAATTTTAGACACTAAATACTAAATACTATAGGCTTTCAGCTATTTCATCAGAAATATCAGCATTATGATAAACTTCTTGAACATCATCACAATCCTCTAACATATCTACTAAACGCATAAGTTTTGCAGCTTCATCAGCATCTAAAGAAACGTTAATAGATGGAATCATATCAATTGATCCTTCTACTACCTCTACTTTTTCGGCTATAGCATCTTTTATTTCATTAAAACTTTCCCAAGGGCAAGTTATTTCAAATAAATTATCCTCTAATGAAGTAATATCTTCAGCTCCCAAATCTAAAGCAATTTCCATTAATTCATCTTCATTTTCACTTTTTGCAATAATTACACCTTTTTTTGCAAACATATAAGAAACAGAGCCATCAGTTCCAAGATTTCCACCAGATTTACTAAAAGCATGTCTTACTTCAGATACAGTTCGCTTTCTATTATCACTTAAACAGTCAACTATAACAGCAACTCCATTAGGACCGTAACCTTCATAAATAATTGTTTCCATGTTGGTATCATCATCACCACCAACACCTCTTTGGATAGCTCTATTGACCGTATCTCTTGTCATATTTGCACCAAGAGCTTTATCTAC
>JAWXTV010000051.1:0-4945 GCA_044433245.1 Psittacicella sp.
CTATATAAAGATAAAATTTTTATAAAATAAATAATAAAAAAGGTAGTAAAATACTACCTTTTTTATTATTTTTAAACTTTATAATTTAAAATTATGACTCTAAATTAGCATTTAACATCCATAAAGTTTTTTCACAAGATCCTTTAAATGATGATAATAAATCTATAGTTACACTATCTTTTGCTTCATCAGCAGCATCAATTGTTTTTGCTAAAAGTGAAATTATTTCTTTATAATTTTCAATAGTAATTTCTAACATTTCAAATGCTGTTGGGATTTCTTCTACAGGTTTAGCTAGTGAGAATTCTTCAAATTTTGCAAATGTACCAGGAGCAAACTCACCTAATTGACGAATTCTTTCAGCTAAATCATCTATAACTCCAAATAATTCATTATACATACCTTCATACATCATATGGTATCCATAGAATTTAGGTCCTACAACATTCCAATGAAAATTATGAGCTTGTAAATAAAGAACAAAAGTTGTTCCTAAAACTTTTTTTAAACCAAGTACTACTTTTTTATTTTTTTCCATAATTTAGTCCTCACTTAAAACTCTTATTTTCTAAATAAATATTAAATTAAAGTAATATTTATCTTATGAGATTATTATACTATATTATTATTAATAATACACTTAAATAAAGAATAAATTGGATAAATATACCACAAAAATAATAAAGCTAGATAGCTTAGAAAATACCTCAAATTTTGCAAATAAATTATCTGCAATTCTACAAAAAATGGAAATAACTCCTTTTCTAACCATATACTTACAAGGAGGTTTGGGAAGCGGTAAAACTACTTTTACCAACTATTTTCTTAGATCTTTAGGAGTGCAAGGAGTTATAAAAAGTCCAACTTATACAATAGTTGAAGATTATAAAATAAATAACTTAAAAATTAAAAATATATTTCATATGGACTGCTATAGATTAAACAATCCAGAAGAACTTGAATATATTGGTTTTAGAGATTATTTAGAAGAAAATAGATCTATATTTTTAATTGAGTGGCCATCTAAAGCTATTGGCTCTATACCTGAATTTGATATAGAAATACATTTTCATTATATTAATCAAGAAGATGATAAAAGGGTAGTAGAAATTAGTTTACTAAATAAATTTAAATATATTTTAGAGGAATTAATATAGTGGAAAAGTTTATTATTTGTCTTATGGGACCAACAGCTAGCGGGAAAACCTCCTTAGCAAATAAGCTCTATAAACACCTAAACTGCGAGCTTATTAATGTTGACTCAGCTCTTATATACAAAGATATGGATATTGGAAGTGCTAAACCCTCTAAAGAAGAGCTTTTAAAAACTCCTTATCACCTAATAAATATCATAACCCCAAAAGAGAGCTATTCAGTTGCTAGCTTCTGTAAAAATGTAAGTCTTATTATAGAAGATATATTTAGTAGAGGTAAGATTCCGATTCTAATTGGTGGAACTATAATGTATTTTAAATCTCTTTTAGATGGACTTAATGATATACCAACCAGCACTAAAGAAGTTAGAGAAAAGCTTATAAATTTATCAGTAGATAAAGGTTGGGATTATATTTATAACGAACTAGAGAAGGTTGATCCAAAAATTGCCAAAAAACTTCACCCAAATGACCATCAAAGAGTTGGGAGAGCTCTTGAGGTATATTTCCTAGAGGGGAAGCCTATGAGCTCATATTTTGAAACCCCTAAGAATAAACTTCCTTATAAAAGCTTTAATATAGCTCTTTTACCCGATAGAGAGTTAATTAAAAATAATATAGAACTTAGATTTAATGAAATGTTAAAAGAGGGACTTATAGAAGAAGTTCAAAATATTATTACAAAATATAATCTTTCAAAAAATGACACATCAATGAGATCAATAAACTATAAAGAAGTTTTTGAGTATTTGAATAACGAGGTTAATCTTGAAGAGATGAAATTTAAAGCAGTTTGCGCAACAAGACAACTTGCTAAAAGGCAATATACTTGGCTAAATAATTGGGATCAAAAAATGATTAGAATATCAAAACCTGCAGATCAATTAGATATTCAAGAAATATTAAATATGTTAAAGGAATCATAAAAAACTATATGACTAACTCAATGCAGACTGTTGGATCTGTAACCAATAAAATCTCAACTTTATCCTCAGAAAAAGCTATTTTGGTTCAAATTTATTTAAAAAATGAATCTATTGAATCTTACAGAAAATCTATTATTTTAAATGAAGCAAAGCTTCTATTAAAATCAGCAAATATTTCTTTAGAAAATGAAGTAGTATTAACAAGAGATAAACTTGACCCCAAATACTATATCGGTAGCGGAAAAGCTCAAGAGATTAAAGAACTTAAAGAATACTATGAGGTTGATCTTGTATTTTTTAATCATAATCTATCTCCTTCACAAACTAGAAACTTAGAGGATTTTCTTGAATGTAAAATAATAGATAGAACAACTCTTATATTAGATATTTTTGCCCAAAGAGCCAAATCTCATGATGGCAAACTTCAGGTTGAACTAGCTCAACTTACAAGGCTTTCTACAAGACTTATAAAAGGTTGGAGCCATCTAGAAAGACAAAAAGGTGGTATAGGGCTAAGAGGTCCTGGTGAAACTCAACTAGAAACAGATAAAAGATTAATTTTTAAAAAAATAGATTATTTAAAAAATAAGTTAGTAACTATTTCAAAACAGAGAGAGACTCAAAGGAATTATAGAAATAAAAATGAAATACCAACTATCTCTCTAGTTGGATATACAAACGCTGGGAAATCTACTTTATTTAACTCTCTTACAAATCAAAATATTTATGCAGCAGATCAATTATTTGCAACTTTAGATCCAACTATTAGATACCTAGACCTTCAGTCTGTAGGAAAGGTTGCTTTAAGTGATACTGTTGGATTTATACAAAACCTCCCTCACGAATTGGTAGAGGCTTTTAAATCAACTCTTCAAGAGGTTCATAAAGCTAATATTCTACTTCATGTTGTAGATATAAACGATGATCAAGAAAATATAAATACAGTAAATGAAGTTCTTGAATCAATTAAAGCATCAGATATATATCAAATCATCATTTATAATAAGATAGATATATACAAAAATGATATTAGGCCTCATATCACTTATAATCAAGATGGAAAACCTTTTGAAATATTCATTTCAGCTCTAGAAAAAGATGGTATTGAGTTAATTAAAGAAGCTATATCTCAAGTTTTATCACCAAATATACAAGAAATTAATCTGAAACTAGCTTTTAATGAAACTCAAATATACTCTTATCTTATTAGAAATAAACTAATTATAAAAGAAGAAGCTAATGAAAATGGATTTAAACTAACCCTTAGAGTTAATACAGTAAAATGGGAGCAAGCACAAAGCCTATTCCCAAACCTAATTCATTTTATTACTTTTTAAAACCTCGAGACTTACAAATAATTTCATAAGCATTTTGAATATCTTGAGCTTTTTTAGTAGCCTCTTTTAACTCTTCTTCTGATAAATTTTGAGAGGCTAATTTATCTGGATGATATTTATTCATTAAATTTCTATAAGCTCTTTTAATTGTAGTTCTATCATCTTCTTTAGTTACATTTAATAATTCATAAGCTAAATCAAGCTTATTCATATTAGATGATTCTTGATAATAATTATTTCCATTTTGATAATTATTACTTTGTGAACCAAAGAAATTTGCAAAAGAATCAAATCCAGCCTCATCAGAATTAAATCCATTATTATTAGCAAATCCACTAAAGTTAAATCCACCATTAAATAGCATAGATGAAACTACCATTCTATTAAATTCACCTTCTGATATATTAACTCTAAGAGATATTTCTTGAAGATGAGCTAAAATATCTGGAGATAAGTTTTCTTGCATAATATATTTAATCTGCTCTTTTATAACTCTTCTTATATAAAATCTATCAGACTGAAAATATTTATTTAAATAATATAAAACATCTTCTATAGAAAAAGATGATTCTTTATATAAGTTAAAAGATTTTCTTAATCCAGCTTGTTTAGAATCTACATTTGTAGCTTTATTTATATAATTGGTTGCATAATCTATATCTGATTTAGATATACTTCCTTTAGACTTTGCTAAATACCCAGTTATAGATAAACTTATCATATGAAAAAGAGTAGCTTTTCTCATATAAATTTGTTTATTAGAAAAGTAGGCAACTCTTACAATATTTCTATCTAGATACCAGCCAATAAAAAAACCACCAATAGCTCCTGGGATATTTAAAATAAGACTTCCCAGAATAGTACATATTATTCTTCCTAAATACACTTATAAATCCTTTTAATTAAAAAAATATTACTATAATAAATAAAGCCCAAATGAATATTTTCAAATGGGCTCTTATTTTTTATTTATAAAAAAATTTAAGCTATTTTAGCTGCAGTATCTAAAGCGATTTCAATCATTTTATTAAATGTTGTTTGCCTTTCTTCAGGAGTAGTTACCTCATGAGTTCTTATATGATCTGATACTGTACATATCGCCAAAGCATTAGCTCCAAACTCAGCAGCAACACCATAAATACCTGCAACTTCCATTTCAACACCTAATACATTATATTTTTCAATGTAATCAAACATTGTAGGATCTGGATTGTAGAAAAGATCAGCTGAAAATACATTACCAACTTTTACAGGTATCTCATTTTCTCTTGCTGTATTTACAGCTGTTTCCAATAGATTATAGTTAGCAATAGCTGCAAAATCATACCCATTAAATCTAGTTCTATTAACTCCTGAATCAGTACAAGCGCCCATCGCAATAATAATATCACGAACTTTAATATCAGCACTTACTGAACCACAAGTTCCAACTCTTATAATATTTTTAACATTATAGTGATTAATTAACTCTGTTGTATAGATTGAAGCAGATGGAATACCCATCCCATGACCCATAACAGATACTTTA
>JAWXTV010000052.1:0-4888 GCA_044433245.1 Psittacicella sp.
AATTCGTTATAAGCTTCTAAGAACTCTTTAGATAATTCTTTAGCTAAAGTTTTAACCATAAATTTATGAACTTCAGCAACGCTTAATGGGTCTACTATATCAAAGTATTCACAAAGCTCTACTTGAGATGCTGGAGTTAGAAGCATTTGAGTAAGTTCCATATGCTCTAAATCACCTTTGTAGTTAGCTATAATGTATTTAAATACATCTAATAATTTAGCTGAGAAGCTTAATTCTTTGCCTTCTTTAAGAGCTTTTAAGTTTTTCTTAACTTCACTTAAGTTTAGACGTTGAATAGCATCCCATCTAATAAAGCCATTTTCTGCAAATTTAGCTAAGAATAATAAATCATCATCTGAATAATCATAATGTAATTTAACAGGAGCTGAGAAATCTTCAAGTAATGAAGGAATTGGCTCTTCTGAGATATTATCAAATACCAACTCTTGATAAGCTTCAGTTATGTTAAATACATGTGATAAGCTCTTAGCTTTTCTTGAAAGTTTAAAAGGAGTTCCATCTTTTTTGTATAAAGAAAGTTTTAAAGGTATATGAAGCAATTCTTTGTGAGCTTGATTTAAAGTTGGTAGAGTATGTTGAGTTACTATTAATTTATATTCTTTAGCTTCAGCATTGTATTCACTTTTCACGTTTACAATAGGGGTGCCAGATTGACTATACCATCTTCTAAATAGAGTTAAATCAACTCCTGAAGCATCACTCATAGCATCAACAAAGTCATCACAAGTTGCTGCTTTTCCATCAAATCTTTCAATGTAAAGCTTCATACCTTTTTGGAAACCTTCTTCAGTTAAAAGAGTATGAATCATACGAATTACTTCTGAACCTTTTTCATATACAGTCATAGTATAGAAGTTATCCATTTCGATAACTTTTTCAGGTCTTATAGGATGAGACATAGGACTTGCATCTTCTGCAAATTGAACAGTTCTAATTAATTTAGCTTCGTTAATTCTATTGATAATTCTTGAGTTTGTATCACTGCAGAATTCTTGCTCTCTAAATACTGTAAGACCTTCTTTTAAGCTTAATTGGAACCAGTCTCTACAAGTAATACGATCTCCTGTCCAGTTATGGAAATATTCATGACCTATTACTCTTTCAACATCAAGATATTCAGCATCAGTTGCTGTTTTTGAGTTTGCGAAAACATATACTGAGTTAAATACATTAAGACCTTTATTTTCCATAGCACCCATATTGAAGAAATCAACTGCTACTACCATATAAAGATCTAAATCATACTCAAGACCAAATCTTGATTCATCCCATTCCATAGATTTTTTAAGACTAGCCATAGCATGGTGAGATCTATCTAAACATCCTTTATCAACATAAAGCTCTAAAGCTACTTTACGTCCGCTAGTGGTAGTATGAGAATCTTCTAATACATCAAAATCACCAGCTACTAAAGCAAATAAATAGCTAGGTTTAGGCATAGGATCAACCCAATCAACTTGATGTAAACCACCTTCTAAATCTTTAGAAGCAATTCTATTACCATTACTCATCATATATGGATAAGCCTTTTTATCAGCTGTAATACTTACGCTATATTTAGCAAGCACATCAGGTCTATCCATCATGAAAGTGATTTGTCTAAAACCTTCAGCTTCACATTGAGTACAAATAGTTCCAGCAGATTGATACATACCTTGAAGGCTTGTATTAGTGATAGGTGAGATTTTATTTTCAATTTCAACTTCAAAAGTTTCTAAAGATTTTTCAATCTCAAATTTTAAAAATTCTTTGTCTAATTCATAACTAGAAATTTCTTTTCCATTAAGCTTTAGAGAAAGAAGCTCTAAATCAACTCCATTTAACACTAAAGTAGAAGCATCTTTATCAAGTCTTTTAATACTCATTTTATTTTTAACAAGAGTGTTGTTAGAATCTAAATGAAAATCAAGATGGATGTCAGTAACTGTAAACTCAGGAGCTTTATAATCCTTTCTATACTTTGCTTGCATACTCATATATCAATATCCCTATGGTTAAATTAATTAATATAAAATTTTTACTCATATTTTCATTATATGGAAAACTATTTTAAATAGCTATAGGTTATTTAAGTTTTTAAAATTAATTTAAAATAACTCTTATACTCTGCATAAATAGTGAAAGCTATAGAAATTATAATAATAAATAAACTAAGAAATGCCTTGAAAAAATGTTTTTTATACCTATTTAATATAATATAATGTAACTAATGATAGATTTATAAGAGGTTAAAATGTTAGTAGCTTTAATTATATTAATACTTGCTATAGTTGGCTTAATTTTTATATGGGAAAAGGTAAGAAAATTATTTAGAAAATAAAATATAATTTTATAAAATACTCTATGGAAAAATATAAAATTATTTGCTTAAGCTCAAGTTTTCCCAATCAAGATATTCTTAATACTTTTGCAAACTGTGAAATTTTAATAAAAAATATCTATAAGATAACTCCTGGAGACGATCTTTCTTTATTAAGAAATCTATTTAACTCTTTAACTAAAGATGATTATGTTTTATCGGTTTCTAAAAATGCTAGTTTTTATGTAAATCAAGCTTTAAAAGCTTGGAATATTAGTGCTAATTATTTAACTCCAGGAAAAAAAAGTGCCTTATTTCTTAAAAATTTGATTAAAAAAGATGTATTATTTCCTAAAAAAGAAACAGCTCTTGAAGCTTTAAGATTAGTTGATATAGAAAAAGCTAATAGAATAGTTATTTTATCAAGTGAATATATAAATAAAGAGCTTTTAGAATTTTCTAAAAAGAATTTAATTGAACTCTCTTTTATAAACACTTATAAAAGAGAGTTATCTCTTAAACCTACAAATATTGAGGTATGGAAAAACTATGGATATAACTCTATTATAGTTCTAGCATCAAGTTATTTGGAGACGCTTTTAAAACTTTCAAATCAAAAAACTCTTAAATGGGTTTTATCTCTTAAAATTTTTGTTTACAATGAAAAAGTTAAGCTAAAGGCTTTAGAGCTTGGATTTAAAGATGTAGAAATATTAAATAGGTAGATTTATTGGAACTTTATTTAGGGAGTAGGTATGGGGAATAAAATTATTCCAGGACAAGTTTTTCCAGATATATTAGTAAAAGATTTAAATGATAATGTAGTTAACTTAAAAAATAATTCGAACTCGCATTGGAAATTAATTGTTGTATACAGAGGGCAGCATTGTTATCTTTGTACTGATTTTTTAAAAACTCTTGAATCTTTAAAGGACCAGTTTAAAAAAATTAATGTTGATATTGTGGTGGTATCAGCTGATAGCAAACTTCAGTTAAAAGAACATCAAAAAATTCTTAATGTAAGTTTTCCTATAGCTTATGGATTAACTATTAAAGATATAAATATTTTAGGTGGTTACGCTTCAAAACCTAGAACAGAGCAAGAAACAGATCATGATTTTTCTGAACCATGTTTATTTGTAGTTAATGAAAAAAATGAAGTTCAAATAGTTGATATATCAAATACAGCTTTTACAAGAATTGATTTACACCTTCTTTTAAAAGGGGTAAGCATTATTAAAGATCCTGAAAATCCTTATCCTATAAGAGGAACTTTGCTATGTAACTAATAAAAATAATAGGATGTCGTTTTAAAAATATTTAGTAAGTATCATGAGGGATTTAAGTTAATTTTTGTTATAACACTAGTAATTTATAATAAAAAAGTTAAGCTAAAAAACTTTAGAGATTGATTTTCAAAACAGTATCTTTTTCAATAAAATATTGAAACTCTTTTAAAAAAACTCATATTGTAAAATTATATCATTTATTTATATAATTAAATTAACAGGTTAGGATTAAAATAAGCTTAGTTATATTTTAATTTATTAAAAGTTTTAAAAGTTAACCTTGTTATAACTTTTAGTTTTAATGCTAAAGTAAATAGACAAATGTTTTAAAAACCTTAATAATGTTATAAATAAGTTAATATAAGTTTTAAATATATAAGTATAATGGGAGCCCTAAATTTAATTTAGGGCTTTTTTATTTCTAATTATTATAGAAAAATTCTTGAAGCATTTTTTGAGCTATAGAATTTCCTTGAAGGCTGGATTTATCAAGCCAGATTTTAGCCTGGGTAAGATCTTTATAAATTCCTTCTCCTTTATAATAAAGCATTCCAAGCATACCTTGAGAATTAGAATCATTAAGATCTGCTGCTAATTTAAAACATCTAAAAGCTTTTCTTAAATCTTTTTCAAGTATGGTTCCATTATAATAGAACATTCCAATCATAAATTGAGCTTTTGGATTATCTTTTTTGGCTGACGATCTAAGCCATTTTAGAGCCTCTTCAGGATTTTTACTTATTCCAATGCCATTAAAGTAACAATTTCCAAGATTATATTGAGCTTTAGGATTTCCTTTTTCTGCTGAAAGTTTAAAGTAAGTAAAAGCTTCTTCTTTTTTATTTTGAGAATAGTAGCACTCAGCTAGCATAAACTCAGATTCATCATCATTTTGATCTGCTGAAAGTTTAAACCATTTTATAGCTTCAGTAATATTGCCTTGGGTATAGTAATAATCACCTAACATGAACTGAGCTTTGGGGTGAGACTGCTTAGATGCTAATGTGTAATATTTTACAGCTAAAGATGTATCTTCTTTTGCTCCATTTCCAAAATCATAACATCCAGCTAGCATAAATTGAGCATCTTTATATCCTTGATCTGCTGAAAGTTTAAACCACTTAACAGCTTCCTCTTTATTTTGCTTTAAATCTTTACCGTAATAATAACGATAACCTAACTGATATTGAGCATCAACACTTCCTTGCTCAGCTAAATGTTTTAAGACTTCTATTTTTGACATCTAAACCTTATTAATATTATTGTTTATTTTCTTTAT
>JAWXTV010000053.1:0-4847 GCA_044433245.1 Psittacicella sp.
TATAAATGCATAAAATACTAAAAATAGCTAGTAGAAATAGCCAATTAGCTCTTTGGCAAGCTAACTACATTAAAGAGCTTATTGAAAAACATAATCCTGAAATTAAAGTTGAAATTTTAGAATTCGTAACCCAAGGTGATAAAAATTTACAAGATAGTCTTGCTAATATTGGAGGAAAAGGTCTTTTTATTAAAGAACTCGAGGTTGCTTTATTAAATGGAAAAGCAGATCTTGCTGTACACTCTATGAAAGACATGCCTTTTCAAATTAATAATAGCTTTGAATTAATAACCTGTGGAGAAAGATATAGCCCTTTTGATGGATTTTTATCAATAAATTATTCATCAATAGATGAATTACCACTTCATGCTATAATTGGTACATCAAGCCCTAGAAGAGCTGCTCAAATTCTACATTATAGAAAAGACCTAATAATTAAACCTTTAAGAGGAAATGTAAATACTAGAATTAAAAAGCTAGAAAATAATGAATACGCTGCTATTATTCTTGCAAAAGCAGGTATTGACAGACTTAATCTAAATCAATACTTCAAGTCAACTATTCCTTTAAATATTATGCTACCAGCTGTAGGTCAAGGAGCGCTTGGGATAGAGTTCACAAAAGAAAATGCTTCATATATAAAAAGTATTTTAGATCAAATTATAGATTTTAATCAAAACCTTGTTATACAAGCTGAAAGAGAGTTTAATAACTGCTTATCAGGAAGCTGCAACTCTGCTATTGGAGTATTTAGTGAAGTCAATATAAAAAATGGAATTAGACTATTAAATCTTAAAGGGTATGCTGGTTCTTTAGATGGAAAAGTCTCACTAAGAGAAGAGTATGAAGATAAGATTGAAAACGCTTTAGAAATAGGTCAAAAACTTGCTCAAAAATTAATTGATAAAGGAGCTAAAAAGTTATTATAGTTTTAACTTATATAAAAATAGCCTCACTAGGAGGCTATTTTTACAAAACTAACTAATTAATATTAATTAACTTAAAGTATAAATCTACTTAGATCTTCATCTTCTACAATATTACCTAAGATATTTTTTACATAAGCTTCATCAATAACTACTGTTTTCTCAGTAAGTTCAGTTGCACCAAAAGATAAATCTTCCATTATTTTTTCCATAACAGTATGAAGACGTCTTGCACCTATATTTTCAGTAGTTGAATTTACTCTAAAAGCAGATTGAGCAATAGCATCAATACCAGAATCAGCAAACTCTATATCTATACCTTCAGTTTTCATAAGAGCTTTATATTGAATAACTAAAGAGGCGCTTGGTTCTGTTAAAATTAATTTAAAATCCTCAGCAGTTAAAGCTGACAACTCAACTCTAATAGGAAGTCTTCCTTGCAGCTCAGGAATCAAATCAGAAGGTTTTGAAATTTGGAAAGCTCCAGATGTAATAAAAAGAATATGATCTGTTTTAACCATACCATAACGAGTTTTTACACTAGTCCCTTCAATTAAAGGAAGAAGATCTCTTTGAACACCCTCTCTTGAAACATCTCCACCTGTTGAGTTTCCTCTTGATTTACAGATCTTATCTATTTCATCAATAAACACTATTCCATTTTGTTCAACTAATTCTATAGCTTTTTCTTTTAAAGAATCTTGATTTACAAGTTTTAAAGCTTGCTCTTCTTGAAGAAGAGTTTTTGCAACTTTAATAGTTACAAGTTTAGTTTTCTTTTTGGAAGTATTCATCCCTTGCATTAAAGATTGAATTTGATCCGTCATCTCTTCCATTCCTGGAGGAGCCATAATTTCAACTCTAGGTTTAGAATCTGAAATCTCTATTTCAATTTCTTTATCATCAAGCTCGCCCGATCTTAATTTCTTTCTAAATACAGATCTTGCTGATGAATCAACTTTAGTCTCTTCTGCAGAGGTAGACCAGTCATCTTTGGGTTTTGGAATTAAAATATCTAAAATGATATCTTCAGCTAAATCTTGAGCTTTAGCTTTATTTTTTTTCATTTCTTGCTCATTTACAAGTTTAATCCCAACTTCTAGTAAATCTTTTATAATAGATTCAACTTCTTTACCAACATAACCAACTTCAGTAAATTTTGTAGCTTCAACTTTAATAAAAGGTGCATTAGCAATTTTAGCAAGACGTCTTGCTATTTCTGTTTTACCAACCCCAGTTGGCCCTATCATTAAAATATTTTTAGGAGTAATTTCATATCTTAGTTCTTCTGGAACTTGCGATCTTCTCCATCTATTTCTAAGAGCTATAGCAACTGATCTTTTAGCTTCTTTTTGTCCAATAATATGAGAATCTAATTCAGATACTATTTCACGTGGTGTCATCTCAGACATAAATTCCTCTTTTATTTTTCAATTGTTTCAATAACAGGGTTTGTATTTGTATATATACAAATATCACCTGCAATTTTTAAAGATTTAGCTACAATTTCAGAAGCTTTTAAATCTGTATTTTCATATAAAGCAATAGCAGCTGATTGAGCAAAATTTCCACCAGAACCTATAGCTAAAATACCATTTTCGGGAGGCTCTACTACATCTCCAATACCTGTAATAATTAAAGATTCATTCTCATCTGCTACTATAAGCATTGCTTCTAATTTTCTAAGAGCTCTATCTGTTCTCCATTCTTTTGCAAGTTCTACAGCACTTTTTAAAAGTTTTCCATTGTAAGCTTCTAACTTATCTTCAAAAAGCTCAAACAAAGTAAAAGCATCAGCAGTACCACCAGCAAACCCAGCTAGAACTTTATTATGATAAAGTCTTCTAATTTTTCTAGCATTAGATTTCATGATAGTATTACCAAGAGTAACCTGACCATCACCACCAATACTTACTTCATTACCTCTGCGAACACATACTATAGTAGTCATAATATTCCTTAAAATTATCTTCTTAATATTCTAAATATGGGTATATCTAGAAAATTCAAGGCCTAAATATTAAAAAGGTGAGAAATAATATCTTTTGGTTTAATTTCATCCATAGAAGATTTTTTAATATCTATTTGATTTAAACCTCTTGATCCTATTAATTTTGGATATGTTGGACCATATAAATGAATGCATTTTTTATCAAGAGCTGAAGCTAAGTGACCAAGACCTGTATCCACTGAAACCACAAAAGAGGCTGAAAAAATAATACTACCAATCTTTGTTAAAGAAAGTCGTGGAAGCACTTCCACCTCATTAGATATCTTAAGCCTTAAAGCTCTTTCATACTCAACTTGCGATCCCCAAGGTAATTTAATCTTATAGCCTCTTTTAATAGCCTCTAGAATAAATTCTTTCCAATACTCTTCAGGCCAACACTTTTTATCACTAGATGTAGCGTGCAAACATACTATATAAGGACTGTCTACAACATTACTATGGGAAAGCTTCTCAAAATATTTTCTTATACCAAAATTATCACTATTTAAATTTGGTTCATAATGAAATACTTTACCAAAAAATATTTTAATCCTATCAATAGCATGAAGATCTTTATCTACATAAATTTTAGTATTATAAAATAAAGATGAAATAGACTCTTTTGCTGAAGATTTATCATAACCAACTTTATTAATAGCTTTTGAATTCTTAACTATAAAATAAGAGGTTTTAAAAAGAGCTTGAATATCTAAAATATAATCATATTTTTTAGAATTTAAATCATTTTTAAATTCTTTATATGAAACTATAGATGATCTCTTCCAAAACTCTTTTTTCCACTTTCTAAGTTCTATTATTTTTATCTCATTTACACCTTTATGCCATAGAGGTATTTCACTAAAAGACTTTTCAACAACCCAATCTATTTCAAGATCTGAAATATTTTCAAGTAGATCTGTAAGACCTGGAAGTGTATGGATTACATCCCCCATAGAAGAAACTTTAACTATACAAATCTTCATTAAAAGTCCTCAAATTCTTGTAATTTTTCATACACCATCTTAGAGGTTATATCCTCCATAGATTTATGATATCCAGCAAACCTTTCTTTTTTTGAAAGCTTAACCCTATCTTCTAAAAGATTAATTATTTTAGCACCTATATTAAGCGGTGGAGTAAAAGATGGGCTAGTTGGACCATACAAAACTACAGTTTTTCTATTTAAAGCACATCCTATATGCATAAGGCCTGAATCATTTGAAACTACAAAACTTGCTGCCTCTATTATATAAGATACTTCAAGAAGAGAGGTTTTTGAAATAAGATTTTTAACTCTACTTATAGATACAAAATCCTTCATAATCTTATCCCCTATCCAAGAGTCAGATTTAGACCCCAAAAGAACTATAGAATATCCTTTATTTATAAGATTAAAAAATAAATCCTTATACTTATTATCAGGCCAACATTTAGCTGGCCCAAAAGCAGCTCCTGGACAAATAGCTATAAATTTAAAGTCTTTATCAATATTATATTTTAAAAGAGTTTCCAAAACTTTATCCTTGGCTAAAGAAAGTTCTGGATAAATAAATTCAAAATCATCTTTAGGTATCTGATCTTTCGAATAAGCAAGAGACACGTATCTTCTAACGCATAACTTATATCTTTTTTGATCTTTTCTAATGTCAGTTAAAAGGGGATATCTAAATTCCCCAAGCCAACCAATTCTAGTTTTAATTTTTGCAAAATAAGGTATTAAAGCTGATTTAAAAGAATTTGGTAAAATAAAAGCTACATCATACTTATCTCTTAAAGACTTACCAAATCTATATCTAGCCATAAAAGAAAGTTTTTTATGCTCTGTTGGAGATATTAAAACATTATCAATTTCTGGCATTCTTTTTAAAATATCACAAGACCAACTAACAGAAATAACATCTATCTGAGAATCCTTATAACGCTTTTTAAGC
>JAWXTV010000054.1:0-4832 GCA_044433245.1 Psittacicella sp.
ATTTTTACCTAAATATAAAACAACAATTTCTTAAGGTTGCAGACTTATAATCTACAACCTTAATCTTTGAAATGTGTTTTATAGTTTTAAGCATATTAAATTATATTATTAAAAATCTTCTAAAGATAAAATATACTTTTTTTAATTTATAGTCAATAAATAAATTTATTAATTATTATAGATATTTTCATCCTTAAAGTAATCTTGAAGCCATTGACCTATATTAGATTTTTGCTCTTTAGATAAATAAAGCCCAAGCTTAGTTCTTCTCCAAATTAAATCATTTAATTCAATAACCCACTCATATTTTACAAGGTACTCAATCTCTTTTTCATATAATGTAGACCCAAAATATTCACCTAATCCACTCATATTATTTACACCATCTAATAATATATGAACTCTTGTTCCATAGGTACAAGCATAATGTTTTGCTATATTTTTAGGAAGCCAGTAATATTGTTTTTGAATACTTTTAATAAAGTCCTCCTTTGAATTTTGAATATCAGATCCAGGAAGTATAGAGTCTTTAGTCCAAGGTCCTGTTGCTTGAGGGTAATATTTAGATAATTTATTTAAAGCTACTTCAGCAAGTTTTCTATAGGTTGTAAGTTTTCCACTAAATACATTAAGAAAGGGCATTTTCCCATTATTATCGCTAAGATCTATACTGTAATTTTTGCTAATAACTTTACCATTTTTACTAACTTCACCATCTGATAAAGCTCTAATTCCTGAGTAACTCCAAATTATATCATCTTTGGAGAGTTGTTTTTTAAAATAGTTATTATAAGCTTGCAATAAATATAGCTCTTCTTCATCTGAAATATTTATTTTTCTTAATTCATTTTGATACTCAGGAGTGGATGAACTTCCTATTATTGCAAATCTATCCATCCAGGGGATTAAATATACTATTCTTCCATCATTATTTTGGAAGCTATAAGCTTTTGGATTGTCATATGGATTTTCGATAACTATGTGACTTCCTTTTATAAATTTACTTTTAAGGGAAGTTTTTACTTCTTTAGCTGTTTCTTTAAGAATTTCTTGAATCCAAAGTCCTGATGCATTAACAATACCTCTTGAATATCTAGTTTCCTCTTTTTGTGTAAGTTTATTAAATGAATCAATCCTCCAAAGATCATTTTCTTTAGAAATTTTAGTAACATGATTTTTGGTGTATAGTTCACCACCCCTTTCTTTAAAATCTATAGCATTTAATATAACAAGTCTTGAATCATCAATAAAACAGTCTGAATATTCAATCCCTTTTTTAAATTCAGGTTTTAAAATAGAGTTTGCTTCAAATTTTATTTTTTCTCTTTTTGGTAGCTTACTTTTTTTCCCTAAAAAATCATATAAAAATATTCTAATTTTTTTTGAGTTATAAGATTTAAGTTGTGGATTATAAGGCGTGCAAAATCTTATTACTTGAGTTATATGAGAGGCTTTTTTTAAAATAATATCTCTTTCCTCTAAAGATTCTTTTGTTATAGCAAGTTTTTTGCGTTCCAAGTAATTCAATCCGCTGCGAATTAATTTAGTAGTAGAAGATGAAGCAGAACATGCAAGATCATGACTTTCAAGCAGAGCAACACTAAGACCTCTTCCAATAGCATCTTCAGCAATTCCGATACCATTTATACCCCCACCTATTACTATTAAATCTTTAATTTCGGAGTGCATACTCATGTGATACCTCTTTAGTTAATACTATTGCAGTGTTGTAAGTAAATACTTTTTATTAAAATAAAATTGTATTAATTGTTTTATATGTTTAATAATATACAATAATTTGATTAATATATAAAATATTGTATATCAAAATAGACCATTTTTTATAAAGCAAATATAAAACTATGGTGATACTAGCTTATTTTAATGGTATTATTAAGCTTATAGAGTATAAAATTAATTTAGGGAAAAATTATATGTTATCTACACAACCAAACCAAGCTCCACAAACCCAACCTGTAGCTCAAGTACAAACTATGCAAACTTCAGCTCAAGCGCAAACAAAGGTATCTCAATCTTCTAAAAAAGCACCTTCTGCTGATGAATATATTGTAGTTGATGGATTATCATCATTAACTAGTGCTGATTTAAATAAAAAAATTATTCTTTTAACAAGACCTACAGCTCAACAAGAAGCTAAATTTATAAGTTATAGCTATATTATTGATACTAATTTAAAAAATACAGGCCTTACAACTTTAACTCAAAGTATGTTAAAAAATATCTATACTCATCCAGCATCGCTTAATGATATTCCTTTAATAAATCCAACTTTAGTAACAAATTATAGTAAAAACTATAATGCATTTAATGGAGAATTCCTAAAAGAATCTAATAATGCATACGTATTATTCTCAAATATTAAAACTCCAATTATAACTGCGGCTCAATATGTAGTTCATATTGGATACAATGCTACAAATCATACATACCATTTAACTTTGAATGCTTAGTTAAATTAAAAGGTTTAGCAGTTAATTTAAAAACGTACAATTAATGGTTGTACGTTTTATTTTTCTCTAAAATTTATAAAAGGTTGATTAATTATGAATTTTGATAAGCTTATTACGGAATCTTTATATCCTAATATTTTAAGGGATGCTATCTTTTTCCTAAAAGAGAATCTATACCACGGATTTTTAAATAAGGATCAAGTTAATACTTTATCCTTAAAATATTCTTTAGAAGATCATAATCTTGCTATAATTCTTTTAGATTTAGCAGCTAAATATAGCTCCCCTTTAGTTTCTAATTTTCATGTTGGTGCTATAGCCATTGGAGAGAGTGGTAATTTTTATTTTGGAGCTAATCAAGAGTTCTTATCTTTACCTATTCAATATACAATTCATGCTGAGCAAAGTGCTTTATCTCATGCTTTTATGATGAATGAGGTAAGTATTAAAAAACTTATTATTTCAGCTCCACCTTGTGGTCACTGCAGACAATTTATTAATGAATTAAATTCAGCTTCTAGTATTTTAATCTATTTAAAAGGTTATAAAAATTCTATTAATTTTAAAGAATTACTTCCAATATCTTTTGGACCAAAAGATTTGGGGATTAATTATGGCTTATTTGATAAATTTGATTTAGGAATTCAAAAACATTTTGATAAAAAAGAGATGAATATTCTTTTAAAAGTATTTAATAAATCTTACGCTCCTTATGCTAAAAAGCACTCAGCTATAGCTTTTAAGCTTAAAAATGAATTAATTTGTGGGTCTATAATAGAAAATGCCGCTTTTAATCCCTCTTTAAACTCTTTAAGTTGCACCCTTAGCTTTTTAAAATTAAAGAATAGAAATATTAAAGATATATTGGAAATTTATTTTATTGAAATGAAATCTAGTTTAAGTGAACTTCCATTCCTAATGGATTTTATAAAAGAAAATTGCTTAGATATAAACCCGGTGATTGAGTTTATTGAATCTTTTTAAGTTTAAAAGACTTACCTTTAGAAAGATAAGTCTTTTAAACTAGATAAACTATTAAATTATAAAAATAATTTATTTAGTTTCTTTTTTCATTTTACTCCATAAATATAAACCATATACAGAGCCAACTCCATATTGAGCCCAACTTATCATATTATATAAATTACCTGTAATAGTAGCTACAGTTAAATTACTTGCTGTTACAAGTTGATATAGGAATATTACAAGTCCAATATTAGAGGCAACCCAAAAATGCCATTGCTCTAAATATCTTAAACTTGTTAAAATCATTGCAAATACTATAAGTATAGTAGTTAGAGAATCAAGAGCTGGAGCTGGATCTGGCGCAATAGTCATACTGAATAAATTTTTAAATATTTCAGGAAGAGCGACTAAGAAATCGTAGTAACAAAGCCAAGCTATTAAAGCAATTATTATAACTATAACCCATTTAAATACTGTAAAATTTTTAATACTCACATGTTCAGAAAGAGAGTTGCTTCTACTCTTTTCTTTCATATGTTTACTCCAGGCAAACCATCCATAAACTTGTATTGGCACTAAGAATAAGAATTGCTGTATAACTTGCCCATAGTCATTAAATGTATAAGATATAATCCCATAAATTACAGTATTAATTAGTAAAAATGGATACATTTTTACTTCACCTCTAGCTTGATAAATAGAAGCAAATACTCCAGCAATACCACTAATTAATCCTATAATTGAAATAATATCAAATAAAGATTTAAAAGAGCTGCCTGTAAGTAAAGGTATAAAAAAACTTAAGATAGAAATTATTATAAATATAATAAGAAAATATTTTTGAAATAAATTAAGTTTAGTCCAAAAATTACTATTTGAAGGATTTTGTTGAATTGAACTCATATTTATAGAGGTTAATGAAAATATACATTCATATTATAAATTTTTCTTTTTAAATACAATGTTTTAAGAGTTATCGAAATCAAAAACATATAAATTTGGTTATTTTTGTTTAAATATGATAAAAACTACAAACAAAAAATAAATTTTATAGTATAATAAAGAACTATTATTCAAAAAAAATACCTCTTAAATATTAGATAAGAGATATTTTAAGATAATTGTATAAAATACTAGATTAGATCATATCTTGAGCAACATTAATTTTAAAAAACTCTTCATCAGTTGAAGATTCTCTTAAAGCCATAATTGCTTTAGTATCTTCACCAGCTAAATATCTTAAGGTATTTTTATCATCACTAGCTGCCTCAAAAATAACTTTAGCAACATTAATTGGATCTTCAGCTGTATTTTCCATAACATCTTGCATATGATCCATAAAGTTTTGGAAACTTTCATTATACTCTTCTAAAGATGGATCATAGAAGTTAATTA
>JAWXTV010000055.1:0-4825 GCA_044433245.1 Psittacicella sp.
AATAGCATTAGATTAAAGATCTTACGTTTTTTAAGAGATATAGTTGATTAAAACTAAAAATATGATATACTAATTTTACTAGCATAAATCTGATGTCGTTAACTGTAATAACTATGTCGCTTAAGAAAACGCCAATTTTCTTTTGCTATGGGATTTATGCTATACCATTTCTTATTAATATTCAAGTATTTATTTTCAACTTCAAATCATAATCAATCCTTTATAATTTATAAAAATTAAAAAGATTTAAGTAGAATTATTTTAAAAAATAAAAGTATATCTATTTATACTTAATAAATAAAATAACTTATAAGATGTTTAGCATTAGCTTTATTAATTATAACAATAGTATCCTCTAAACTCTCTTTTAGATCTTTAATCTTATCTAATAACTTAATTATAATACTTTGTATATTTTGTACTTGTAGTTTTAAATCTTTAATTTCTTTCCCCTAAGTTTATTTTTATTTTCTATACATAAATATTACTTGTACTTAATTATTAAAAAATTTTATAGTAAAAGATAATTATTTTTATTACTTTTTAAAAAGTGGGGATGATTTTAAGTTGATAGGACTAATATTTTTTTATTATTTTATAAAGACTGTTATAATATAGCTTACAAATAAAGTTTTAATCTGTAAGATTTGTAATATTCTTTTTAGAATTTAAAGATAAAGCATTAAAAGAATAAAATAATCAGGTAAAAGAAAGGGAAATTATAAAAATATGGATAAATTAAATTTACCAAAAAATTTAGAAAATGATTTATTAGAGCTTAAAAATAGAATTGGAAAAGAAAATTTTTTAAATATTCTTGTTAATTTTATTGATGATAAGAATAATGAAATTAGTGAGTGTGACGAGCTTAATTCTAAGGTTACTGATGATTTTATAGAAGCGTATAATAAAAAATTCCAAGAACAAGAGCAATGGGGTCTTGAAAGTAATTGTGTTGATCTTGATGATATATAAATTTTATGAATATAATATATAAAATAACTTATTAATTAATAGAAATGCATTATTATTTAACAAGTTATTATGCAGATTTAAATATTAATTTTAGATAAAATAAACGATATTTATAACTACATTTTTAAAATGCTTTAGATCTTATAAAAGATTAGAATAATGTTTTATAGAATATAATTTAAATTAAATTAATTATTTCTTATTAAGCTGTGTAATTATTACTTTATAACAGGCTCTCCATTTAGCTCTTTAAATATAGCTTTGCAGCCATTTTTATAGTTTGAACACCCAAAGAACTTACCGTATTTTCCTATTTTAGGCTTTAATACTCCATTTTCACATTTTGGACATTTTTTAAATTTGGATTCCATATTTAACCCAGATTTTTTTATTAAATTAATTTGAATTTCAATATAGCTATCAACTGTTTCTAAAAAATTAGATATATTTATTTCTCCATCTTTTATTTTTTCTTGCATAATACTCCAACTGGCTGATATATCAGGCTTTATAATTTCTTGAGGTAATGAGTTACAATACCCTATTCCAGCTTTTGTTGTCTTGTAAATTTTTTCTTTATAGCCTTTTTCTTTTTTATACTCAATTAATATTTTATTATTAGCTATTTTTTCTAAAATATATGCTCTTGTAGCTTCTGTACCAATTGAGCCGTTATTTGCAGCATTAGCTTTATCTTTATCTATTAAAGCCTTTTTAAGTGTTGGATCTTCGATATAGCTTGCAGCATTTGTCATAGCCTTAAGTAAACTACTTTCTGTAAAGTATTTTGGAGGCTTAGTTTTTGATTCTTTTATTTCAATATCAGAGCATAAAACCATATCACCTTTTTCTAAATTAATTTTTGAAGTTTTATTATTATTTTCTTTATTACCTTTTAAAAGAGCTTCATATCCTTCTTGAATTATAAAGGTTTCTGATGCTTTAAATAGTTTTGATTCAATATCAATCTCATACGAAGTTATTTCTTTAATAGATGGCTCTAAAAATAAAGCTAAAAAGCTATAAGAAACTAGTTTATATATAGCAAGGCAGTTTTCATCTAAAGCTGGCATTTTTATGCCGGTGGGCCTTAGTCCATGATGCGCTGTGATTTTTGAACTATTAAAACAGTTATGTTTTATATTTAAGTTAAAGTTTAAATTAAGCCCCAAATCATTTTTTAATTGGTTAATAATTTCTGGAGCATGAGCTAAATCCTCTTCAGAAAGGTATCTACAGTCAGATCTTGGATAAGTTAATACTTTATACTCTTCATATAGCTTTTGAGCAATCTCAAGCGTTTTAGAGGCGCTAAAACCAAATAGTTTTGATGCTTGTTGTTGTAGAGTTGATAAATTATATACTAAAGGAGCATTAATTGTAGTTGTTTTTATGTCTTTTTGAGTAACTGTACCATTTTTATTTATAAGATATTTTAAAGGCTCTAAGAGCTCTTTATTGGTAACTAAATTAAGATCTGGATCTATAATATTAGGATCTGGAATATATTTAAAATCAACTTCATTGCATTTTGCTACAGCATCAAAATATAAACTTTCTTTATGATTTTCTATATCTAAAGTTCTTTTATTAATTAATCCTATTACTGTGCTTTGAACGCGACCAACATTAATAACGCCACTATAACCAATTTCTTGAGCTTTTAAAGTAGCACAACGTGTTAAGTTATAGCCAAAAATTTGATCTGAAATCGATCTTGCAAGAGCCGCATCAGATAATTTTTGATAATTTTTATTGTTTTGAGTTTTAGCTTTTTCTATTTCTTTTAACACTGAGTTTGGGTTTAAATCCGAAATTAAAGCTCGAAAAACAGGGTTTTTATAATTAAATTCTTTTAATATTTCATCCACTAAAAGCTGTCCTTCATCGTCTGGATCTCCGCAATGAATTACTTCATCAGCTTCTAGTAACAGTTTTTTAATTTTAGCAAGTTGAGATTTTAAGTTCTCTTTTTGTTTTAAATGAGGTGGGTAATGACTTTTAATAGGTAAATCTTGCATATCCCATTTTTTATATTTTATATCATAATCCTCTGGATCATAAAGCTCTAGCATGTGTCCCACGCACCAAGTAATTTTAGTATCATTTTGTTCATAACATCCATTTTGGATATTTTTATTTTTAATCCCTAAGCTATCCGCTATAGCTTTAGCTAAAGATGGTTTTTCTGCAATAAAAAGTTTCATATTATTTTTTCCTTTGTTTTTTGGTTAAATTGAGTGAGCACTTAGTTGGTTTTTAAGTGCTCTTTTTATATCTAGTTTAAAAGTTATTACATTGCATCAGCATCTTTATCAATTTGATTTTGGTCTTCAGTAAAATCTTTAGTTATCATTTCTTGTTTTTTTTCGCTGTATAATTCTTGTTCTAAAAGCTTAATAATAGATTCTCTCTTACTAAAATGCCAATTACCTTGGACTCTATACTCTGTATCATATACAACACCATTTTCATCAAGTATTTTTTCATCATTTTCATCAAATTGAGGTGTATAAAAATAACAAAGATCTTCACCATCAATATCAATTTCTTTGCCGTTTAAAGTAAGAGTTATTCCATCTCTAGGGTCAAAATTATAATAGTTATCATCTCTTTCAATTTCATATTGCCTATCGCTAATAGCTTCTTCAACAGTTTCCCAAAAAAAATCACTTTGTAAAGATTTTAAAAGATTATTTGATATTTTGTTTGAATTAATTGCGTTAAGTAAAATATCTTTATTTAAAGGTTCTTCATTTACTTGTGAAACAAAATTAAAATCAGGGTTTGGATCTTTAATGATGATAAAAATATCATCTATATCTGTTAAATCAGTAATACCAATTTCTTTTTGTAATTTTTCAGCTAAATACTCTTGTGGATTTGAGTTATAAAATGAGCGTTTAATATCTATATCACTTAAGTAAATATCAGCATATTTTTTCATATTATTATTTTCATATGATTTAATCTTAATTGTCATATTTTCCCCTATTTATTTTTTATATTCTTACATTGCATCTAGATTTTCACTCTTAGATAATTTTTCTAATTCATGCTCTTGAGATTGACTATCTATTGAATAATTAACTTCTTCAATAAAATCTATCATTTCAAATTGTTTGATAGAGTTTAAAGTTTGTAAACCAATTAAGTTATTTTGACTCTGTAGAAATGTGGGTAAATCATTTTCTACTTGTTCTGCAATTCTTTCATTAATCCAATCTATAATTCCACTATCTTCAAGCCCTTTTTCTGTTATAATTTTTTCTAGTTCATAAGCGGATACAGTTTCTAAATCACATTCATCACAGCAAAATAAGCTATAATTATCTTCAAATTCATCTAAGAAATCTTGAACAGAACTATGAAAATATGCATCTTTGATATTTGAGTTATATTCATAACACTCATCAATAATTGGTTCATAACTATTTACACTTTTAATTATATAATCATCTAAATTATCATATTCAGCTAAGTAACATAACCCTAGAGCATCTCGTTGGGAGTAGAAAAGTTCAAAATTATCAGCTAAGCCATCTAAATCTAGTAGTTTATTAAGTTTGCTATCTTTTGTAATTGTTAAGCTATATTGCTTTTCATCAATATTATCAAATTCTTGAGTATTTAAATCATATTCAAGATCATTTAAGACTTCATTTATTGCTCTAGTTTTTGCAAATTCTTTTGCAAATTCTTTCCAGTTTCTATGTTCAGGTGTTATATACATATTTACTCCTTGTTTTATGGGTTAATAAAGTAGCATAAGCTTAGTAGGGCTTATACTAAAAAATGAAAAATAAAAAATGAAAATTAAAAAATGACAAAAGAAAAACTTAAATAAGCT
>JAWXTV010000056.1:0-4824 GCA_044433245.1 Psittacicella sp.
AGCTACTACAATCCAAAGATAACGAGGGGTATCTATTCCAAGGAAAGAATAAATTGTTAGAAAACCTCCCCATAAAATAGCTAAAATACCTTTTTTTAATAAAGATTTATATGCTTTTTGATCTTTTATTTTTTTATTTTCTAAATTCTGCTCTTGATCTTCTATTACTTCAGCACCATAACCTATCGATTTTATAGCGCCAATTACTTCCTCTGTTGATAAAGAGGATTCTATAGTAGCTGTCTTATCAGCTAGACTTAGCTCATAATAATCTATCTTATCATTATTTTTTAAGCCTTTATTTATAGTGGCTATGCAACTAGCGCAAGTAACACCACTAAGCGCTAAATATACTTTTTTACTCATAAAACCTTCTTAGATTTTATATTTAACTCTAAAATTTGGAAGAAAATCAATTTTTAGAGTCAATATAAATTTTTAAACTTCTAAAGCGTCATAACCTGCTTCTTTGATTATAGAAATAACTTCCTGAGAGCTAAGAGAACTTTCAACAAAAGCAATTCTATCTTCTAAATTAATCTCAACTTCTTCAACAGCTGGATTTGCTATAAGAGCTTTATTAATTTTATTAGTACAACCACCACAAGTTACACCTATTAATTTTAATTGAATAACGGACATATAATTTCCTTTTTATAATAAATTTATACATTTAAATTATAAAACCTATATGTAACACATAGGTCAAGTATTTCTTAATATTATGACACTAAATAACATAAATACAAAAACTTACCGCAAAGTTTTAACAAATTAATTTTGAATAAACTTTCATTTACTGCTATGATTTCTTTTATTATAAGAAGAGTATTAATTTAAAATAAAAACTAATGAAAAAACTTTATATTACATTCTCAATTTTACTTGCAGTGTTCTTATCAGGATGTGCTTATCAAGTAAAAGTCCCTCAAGGAAATATTCTTTATCAAAGCCATGTAAATCAAATTAAAATTGGTATGACTCAAGAGCAAGTTGAATATATTTTAGGAAGTCCTGTACTATCTTCAAGTAATGAAAAAGTATTTACTTATGTTGATATAAAATATATCCATAGAGAGCAAAGAGGATACATCTTTAAAGTATACTTTAATAACTATGGAGAGGTTGTAAAAACTCAACTAGAAAATGACCTAAGCTCTAAAGGATTTAAAGTAATAACTCCTAACCAAGCTTTAAAAGCTAGCAAAGTTTAATGAGTAAACTAATAGTTGGTTTAACTGGATCTATAGGTTCTGGAAAGACTACCATTTCTACACTTTTTAACTCTTTATATCAAATTGATATAATTGATGCTGATGTTATTTCTAGAGATTTATTAAAATATAACTCTAGAATAATTTCTAAAATCTCTAATCATTTTGGAGGTAAGTCTTATATAAATGGGGAATTAAATAAAGCTTACTTAAGAGAAATTATTTTTAATAATCTTCAAGAAAAATTATGGCTTGAAAATTTAACTCACCCAGAAATTATAAAAGCTATAAAAATAGAAATTAAAAGCTCAAAAAGTCAGTATATTATAGTATCAGCCCCACTATTAATAGAAGCTAATATTCATAAATTATGTAACAGAATATTACTTGTAAACTCTCCAATTGAACTACAGCTAGATAGAGTTTCAAAAAGAGATAACATTAATTCTGAGTTAAGTTCAAAAATCTTAAGTTCTCAAATAAGTTTTGAAAGCAAACTACAATATGCTGATGATACTATAGATAATAGTTTAGATTTAACTTATCTAACTCAACAGGTAAAAACTCTTAATTTATTCTATACCTCTTTAAACAAAAAAAATGTAAATAATCTTGAGGAAAGTAGAAAGGAAATAATTAGCATAGACAATCAAATTGTAGAGCTTTTAAATAAACGCATGAATCTTTCAAAAATCATAGCTTTCTATAAGAGAGATAACAATTTAGAAGTAGAGGATTTAAAAAGAGAATATAAAGTTATTCAAAACTTAATTCAATCAAATAAAATAAACGGTGAGAAAATTAATAATAACTCTTTAAAAAAGATATATAGCATCATCCTTAAAGAGTCTAAAGATATTCAAAAAATATAATTATTTTTTAAGATATTAAAATGGTATGTTATCATCTTCAACAATAGTTTGCGGAGTACTAAATTGTGATATGCTATCACTTTTCACTTGCTCCCTTGGAGCAAAATTAGACTGTGGCTGGAAACTACCTTCATCATCTCTTCTTGAGTCAAGCATAGTCATATTACTAGCTACAATTTCAGTAGTATATCTTTCAAGACCTTCTTTATCAGTCCATTTTCTTGTTTGAAGTTTACCTTCAATATATACTTGAGAGCCTTTTCTTAAATATTTATCAACTATTTCAGCTAATTTTTTATAAAAAACTACTCTATGCCATTCAGTTATTGATTTTTGCTCACCTGTAATTTTATCTTTCCAAGTTTCGCTGGTAGCTATTGAAATATTAGCAACCATATCACCACTATTACTAAAAGTATTAACAACAGGATCTTGCCCTAATCTTCCTAGTAATATAACTTTATTTACACCAGCCATTTTAGACCTTTAATCGTTTTTAATATAGAAATAAATTATATATGAAAATACTATAATTATCCAACAAATCTTCTAAATATAGCGCTTCTAATATATAAAAAATAGATTGAGGTTATTTACTGATATTTAAAATTATTAATTATATAATAGAAAAAAATATAAAAATAAAATATAAAAATGGATACTATAGAAATTAGAGGGGCAAGAACTCATAATTTAAAAAATATAGACTTAGATATCCCAAGAGATAAGCTGGTTTTAATAACTGGATTATCTGGATCTGGAAAATCATCATTAGCTTTTGATACTTTATATGCTGAAGGACAAAGAAGATATGTGGAATCTTTATCCTCTTATGCAAGACAGTTTCTATCCTTAATGGAAAAACCTGATATAGATCAAATAAATGGATTATCTCCTGCTATATCTATAGAGCAAAAATCAACCTCACATAACCCAAGATCTACAGTTGGAACTATAACTGAAATTTATGACTACTTAAGGCTTTTATATGCAAGAATTGGAATTCCAAAATGCCCAATACATAAATACCCATTAATTGCAAAAACTATCTCTCAAATAGTTGACGAAATATTAGCTCTAGAAGAAAATACTAAGCTTATTTTACTAGCTCCTGTTATTAAAAATAGAAAAGGTGAGTATATAAAATTATTAGATGAGATCTATAAAAAAGGGTTTTTAAGAGCTAGAATTGATGGTGAAATAATTAATCTTGAAAATCCGCCAAAACTATCTCCAAAACAAAAACATACTATAGAAGTTGTAGTTGATAGATTTAAAGTAAAATCAGGGATTGAATTAAGACTTGCTGAGTCTATAGAGACTGCTCTTGAGCTAACAACTGGAATTATAAAAGTAATAGATTTTGAAAATCAAAATAAAATTGATTTATTATTTTCTACTAACTATTCATGTCCTGAATGCGGGTATGCTTTAAGTGAGCTTGAGCCTAGAATTTTTTCTTTTAATAATCCAGCTGGAGCTTGCCATAAATGCTCAGGTCTTGGAGTCCAAGAATATTTTGATCCAATAAATATAGTTAACTATGATTTATCAATAAAAAAAGGCGCTATAAAAGGTTGGGAGCCTAAAAATCTATTTTATTATCAAAGACTTGAGTCTATTGCTTCATTTTATGAATTTGATCTAGACACCCCATTTAAAGATCTATCTAAAAAATACCAAGATATACTTTTATATGGAAGTAATGATGAAATCTCTTTTAGCATTAAAACAAAAAGTGGATCTTTAATTAGAAAGAAAGATAATTTTGAGGGTATTATAAATAATTTTGATAGAAGATATAAAGAAACTGATTCTCAAAGCTCAAGAGAAGAGCTTTCAAAACTTTTAAGCACTAAAGTATGTAGCGAATGCAGTGGATCAAGATTAAAAGAAGAGTCAAGAAATGTATTTATAAATGATATTAACCTTCCAGAAATAGTTGAAAAAAATATTTTTGATTCTTTTAACTTTTTTAAATCTCTAGAACTTGATACCCAGCAAAAAAATATAGCAACTAAAATTTTAAATGAAATTCAAGAAAGATTAAATTTTTTAGTAAATGTTGGATTATCATACCTAACCCTTTCAAGATCTGCTGAAACTCTATCTGGTGGCGAAGCTCAAAGAATAAGACTTGCAAGTCAAATAGGTGCTGGACTTATGGGAGTTATGTATGTATTAGATGAGCCCTCAATTGGTCTTCACCAAAGAGATAATGAAAAATTAATAAATACTCTAACCTATTTAAGGGATCTTGGAAATACTGTAATAGTAGTTGAACATGATGAAGATGCTATTATGGCAGCTGACTATATTATAGATATAGGTCCAGGAGCTGGAGTTCATGGAGGAGAAGTAACTGCAAAAGGAAGTCTTCAAGATATACTAAATAATGAAAATTCATTAACTGGAAAATTCTTATCTGGTATTGAAAAAATTGAGATTCCAAAAAATAGAATTCCTTATAATAAAGAAAAAATATTAACCTTATCTGGAGCTAAAGGTAATAATTTAAAAAATGTAAATTTAAATATTCCATTAGGACTATTTACAGCTATAACAGGAGTATCAGGATCTGGAAAATCCACTCTAATTAACAGAACTTTATTTCCAATAGCTCAAAATATTTTAAATAAAGCTAACAATACAAATATTTCTCCCTACTCTAAAGTTCAAGGTTTTGAACAATTAGATAAAGTAATAAATATAGACCAATCTCCTATTGGAAGAACTCC
>JAWXTV010000057.1:0-4458 GCA_044433245.1 Psittacicella sp.
GTATTTTCAGGTGGAACATCAAACCCATTTTGTACAACAGACTCAGCAGCTTGCTTAAGAGGTGTTGAGTGCAATGTTGATATAGTATTAAAAGGCACAAAAGTAGATGGTATTTATACTAAAGATCCTGTTAAATTTGCAGATGCTGTAAAATATGATGAGTTAACTTTTGATGAAGCTGTTGATAAAAAATTAAAAGTTATGGATCTATCAGCATTTATTTTAGCTCAAGAACATAATTTACCTATTTGCGTATTTGATCTAAAGAAAGAAGGTGTTTTAACTTCTATAGCTTTGGGAAATAAAGAAGGTACATTGGTAAAATAAGTTCATAATTATTTTGCAGAATATATAAGGAAAAAAGATAAATATGCTTACTAATTTAAGCGTTGAAGCTCAAGAAAGAATGGATAAGACTATAGCGGCTTATTCTGATCAAATTTCTACAATTAGAACAGGTCGAGCTCACCCAAGTTTACTTGATAAGATTTCTATTGAATATTATGGTTCTATAACTCCTTTAAAACAAGTTGCTAATATTACAGCAGAAGATGCAAGAACTCTTCTTGTAACTGTTTTTGATAAAACAGTTATGCAAGATGTTGAAAAAGCTATTATTTCTTCTGATTTAGGGTTAAATCCAGTTACAGCTGGTACTGTTATGAGAATTCCTCTTCCTCCTTTAACTGAAGAAAGAAGAAATGAACTTGTAAAAGTTGTAAAAGGTGAGACTGAACAGGCTAAAATTTCTATTAGAAATATAAGAAGAGAGATGAATGATTCATCTAAAAAGCTTCTTAAAGCTAAAGAAATTAGCGAAGATGATGATAAAAGAGCTCAAGATATTATTCAAAAAGCTACTGATTCTTATATTAAAAAGTTAGATGAATTATTAAGCGCTAAAGAAAAAGAGTTAAAAGAAATCTAATATGAAAAATAAAGGTATTGTTATTTTAGGAGCTACAGGCTCAATAGGTACTCAAACGGCACAAGTTGCTTCTGATCTTAATATTAAGATAGTAGCTCTTACTAGCAATACTAATACATCTCTTATAATTGAGATGTATTTTAAGTATAAACCAAAATACATTTTTATAGCCAATAAAGAAGCTTTAGAAATGGTATCAAAAGAGTTAGAGTCAGAAGAGGTATCTATTTTAGATATTGAGTTTATTGATATAGCCTTAAAAGATAATGATACAACAGATGTTATGTCATCAATTATGGGGATAGCAGGTCTTAAACCAACTCTTAAAGCTATAAGATCCTCTAAAAGAATTCTTCTAGCTAATAAAGAGTCTCTTATTACAAGCGGCAGTCTTTTTATAAAAGAGGCTTTTAAGTATAATTCACAAATTATTCCAATAGATAGTGAGCATAGCGCTATTTTCCAATGCTTAAATAAAAGCTCTCAAAATACTATTGGTAAGTGTGATCTAGAAAGCTCTCATGTTAATAAAATTATATTAACTGGTTCAGGTGGGCCTTTTTTATACAGAGATTTAGAAACTTTTAAAGATATAAAAGTTGAGGAAGCTTTAAAGCATCCTAACTGGTCTATGGGCAGTAAAATCACTATAGACTCAGCTACTATGATGAATAAAGGTTTTGAATACATAGAAGCTAGATGGCTTTTTAATTGTAATGTTAAAAATATTGAAATAGTAATTCATCCTCAATCTATAGTTCATTCTATGGTTTCTTATAAAGATGGAGCTATTATAGCTCAACTTGGAACTCCAGATATGAAAGTTCCAATATCTTATGGAATAACGTTCCCAAAAAGAGTTTATAACTCTCAAGATCAATTAGATTTTGTAGGTAAAAAATTAGACTTTGTAGAAGTTGATTATATTAGATACCCAAATTTAAAGCTTGCCATAGATAGCTTTCAGTTAGGGCAGTATGCAACAACAGCTTTAAATGCTGCTAATGAAATTGCAGTTGAGCGCTTTTTAATGAAAAAAATATCTTTTAATGATATTTATAAAGTTAATTTTTTTGTTGTAAATAATATAAATCCAATAGATATAAATTCTATCGAAGATGTTTTTAATATTGATTTAACAGCTAGATCTTTAGCTAAAGAATATATAAATACTTTATAACTACGAATTATGATTAATTTACCAAAGCATGTAGCCATTATTATGGATGGTAACAGAAGATGGGCTAAGACTAAAAATAGGCCTATTTTTAAGGGGCATAAATTTGGTGTTAAATCTTTAAAATCTATACTTCTTTCAGCAGTAAAGTTAAGAATTGAGATTCTTACTCTTTTTGCATTTAGTTTTGAAAATTTAGGAAGAGATAAAAAAGAAGTTGATGCTTTATTTGAGATTTTTAGCATCCTTTTAGATAAAAAAATAGATTTTTTAACTAAAAATAATATCCAGTTAAAAATTTTTGGTGATATTTCAGTTCTTAAAGAGAGTACCATCCTATCTATTAAAAAAGCTGAAAAAATAACATCTAGAAATACTGGTTTAAAATTAAATGTTGGAATTAACTATGGCGGCAGACAAGATATTTTACAAGCTGTTAAAAATATTGTGAGTGATTTTAATTCTAACAATGATCTTTCTATTGATAAATTTATAACTGAAGAAAAGTTTAGAGAAAAATTATTTTTAGGTAATTTTGATGATATAGATCTTTTAATTAGAACTGGTGGGGAGCAAAGAATTAGTAATTTTCTACTCTGGCATTTAGCTTATACAGAGTTTTATTTTACAGATACTTTTTGGCCTAGTTTTAAAGAAATTGATTTTATAAAAGCAGTAGATTCTTTTGGTAAACGAGAAAGAAGGTTTGGGAAAAAATAAATTATGTTAAAGTATCGCATATTTTCAAGTATAGTTTTATTAATAGCTGGCTATCTAGTATTTGGTCTAGGTGATAAGTATATTTTTTATATAGGCTCAGCAGTTATATCAATTGTAGCATTATATGAGTGGGCGCAGTTTTTATCATTAAAATCTTTTTTTTCAAAAGCTATTTATGCTTTAGTTAGCTCAATTCCTTTGGCTGGAGTAACTGTAGCTGGACTTTTATCAAAAGATAGCTTTATTTTAACTTTACTTACTCCTATTATTATCTTTTCTATGGTATGGTGGATCCTTGCAATATTTTTTATAGTTAGATTTCCAAAATCAACAGCTTTTATTAAAGATAAAGCTATAAGTGCTATTTTAGGTACTTTTTTAGTTTTAGCTTTTTATATTTCGCTTTTATTACTTCGTTTCTATAACTATAAAATTGGTAGTGGTTTAAATATTTTGTTATACATAATTTGTGTAGTTGCAGCAACAGATATAGGTGCTTATACTTTTGGAAGGCTTTTTGGCAAACATAAATTAATACCCAATGTCTCTCCTGGTAAAACTATAGAGGGCTTTATAGGCGGTATAGTGACAGCTATTATAGTGTCTCAAATATTTCTTGCTCTAAATATAAAACAGTCCCCATTATGTTTAGTACCAGAATTTAAACTTACTTTAATTACTTTAGCAACTGCTTTAATTTCAGTTTTAGGTGATCTATCAGAAAGTATGTTTAAAAGGTTGAATTCAGTAAAAGATAGTGGATATATTATTCCAGGTCATGGCGGAGTTTTAGATAGAATTGATAGCCTTTTAGCAGCAATACCATTATTTACAATTCTATTTTTTGCTTTGCTAAGTTAATTATAAGTATAGATTAATATTTTATTAATTGTACTATGATTATAATAGGAAATAAATTATCTCGAATAAATAAGAAATCATAGATAAATATGATAAAATCAACTATAATTAACTATTTATTTAAAAATTAATATTTTAATTTTGATCTAATAATAATGAAAAAAATACTTCTTTTGAGCCTTATAACTTTAGGGCTATCGACAGCTTATGCCTCCAATACTTTAAAAAATATTAGTATTGCAAATGGAAATTTAGACCAGGTTAATTCTAAACTTCTTTTATCAGACCTTTCTTCATTTAAAGGGGAGACTTTAAATTTAAATTTAATAGAAAGTGTTATTCAAAATTTATATTCT
The DNA here is from genome assembly GCA_044433245.1 of Psittacicella sp. Taxonomy (GTDB): domain Bacteria; phylum Pseudomonadota; class Gammaproteobacteria; order Enterobacterales; family JAWXTV01; genus JAWXTV01. The sequence goes on from JAWXTV010000057.1 coordinate 4,043, forward strand.
CAAGGTATTTATAAGAATATTATAGTAACAAAAACTAGTAATAATTCTATCCAAATTGAACTTCAACCAAAGGCTGTAATAGTTTCTCTTAATGTTACATTAAAGGGTTATCCGAAAATTCCTGCTAATAAAATAAAGAGCTCATTATCAACTTCTGGATTTGCAGTTGGTGATGTATATTCAGAAGCAAGACTTAATGAGTTTACTAAAAAATTAAAAGCATACTACGATCAGTTGGGTTACTTTAATGTAGAAATTCATCCAGAATTAACTTATAAGACTCCATCAGAAATAGCTCTTTCTTATAATATAGTTCAAAATAAACAAGCGAGAGTACAATCTATAGTAATAGAGAACGCTAATAAATTTAAATCAAAATCTTTAGTTGTACAACTTGGTATGAGGCCAGATGTTTC
>JAWXTV010000058.1:0-4431 GCA_044433245.1 Psittacicella sp.
GAAAATAAATTAAATTAAATTAAATTTTCATGTAAAATAAACTTTATTTATATAAAATATTCACTAATTATTGTATGAGAAAACAGTTTTATGAAATATTAAATCAATTAGTAGAAGAAACAACTGATATAGAACAATCTAATAAAGAAATTATATTTATTGCTAAAAAATGTGTAGACTGCTTATTAAATGGAAATAAAATTATTTCTCATGGATATAATAAAACAAATATAGTTTCCCAATATTTTGCAAATAATATGATAAATTCTTTTAAAATTAAAAGGACTTCACTTCCTTGCATTAATCTAACTTTAAATGAAGGAGATCTAAATTTAGAGGGTGATTCTTTAGTTTACTCTATCAAACTAAGCTTAATTGCAAAACCAGAAGATCTTTTAATTATATTTAGTTTAGACATGAAAGAACCCTACCTTGAAAAACTTTTAGCCTCAGCAAAAAAACGATCTATTAAAAGTATTATTATTAGCTCAAAGCAAGAAAAATTTTCAAAAGACTATGATGTTAGCTATTTGTTTTTAGAAAATATTTCACCGTATATTTTAGTACAAAATTTTATTAGTATTGTAAGTATATTATCCTCATTAATAGAAAACTCTATTTTTCTCAACCCAAACATAGTATGAAAATTTTTAAACAAGTTTATATTGCTATACCTTTATGTATATTAGTAGCAGGATGCGCTTCAAATAAAATTTATAATAAACATCCCAATATTAGTTTTTCTCAAACCTCTATAATAACTCCTAAAATTTCTCACGCATCTTTAAAGCTTATTCATGCATATAAAGCTAGCGGGGAATTTGGTTATATAGGGATAAAATCTTTTACCTTCAATTTTAATTTAATTTATAATAAAAATAATACTTACTTATTTAATTTAGACTCTATATTCTTATTGCATAAATTTAGTATTAATAAAATTAACTCTCAACTATATAAAATTAATGCTTTTAATGGACAAAGCATTTCTACAGACAATCTTAAGGTATATCTTCAAAAAGAGCTTAAAATGTCTATTCCAACTAAATATATAACTAACTGGGTTCTTGGAGTACCAACAGGTGGTACAAATATAAAATATAATTCTAATTTAAATGTATCTTCTTTTACATATAACAATTGGACTATTAAATATAGCCCATATAAAGTTATTAAAAATATTTATCTTCCAAATTTAATTAATATATCGACAAAAGGCATATCTATTAAAATGAAAATTAATTCTTGGAAAATAAATAAATGAATTCAAAAAAACTAACACTTCTAAGTCCTGCTAAAATAAACCTTTTTTTATATATAAATAATAAAAGAGCTGACGGATATCATAATATTCAAACTTTATTTCACTTCATTGAACTCTTTGATATTTTAACATTTGAAGTAGATTTTAAAAATGAGTCTATTTCTATACACTCAAATTTCAACAATATAATTTCTATTGAAAATAATATAATATATAAAGCGGCTAAAATCTTAAAAGAAAAATATTGTATAAAAAATGGCATAAAAATAAGTCTTACTAAAAATATCCCATTTGGAGCAGGTCTTGGCGGTGGATCATCAAATGCTGCCACCACATTAATAGCTCTAAATAAATTATGGGGAATTAATGCAGCTCCTAACGAACTTAAAGAACTAGGTTCTATACTAGGAGCTGATGTTAATATATTTTTAGATGGAAGAACATCAATAGCTAATGGAATAGGTAATCTTTTTAATCCTATAAATATAGAAGAAAAGTATTATGTAATAGTAAAACCAAATACTAGTATATCAACTAAATATATCTTTCAGCATAATGATTTAAAAAGAGATTCTTCAGTAAAAAATAAACAGGAATTACTTAACTCTAAGTATAGAAATGATTTTGAGCCTCTTATAATAAAATTATATAAAGATATTAAAAATACACTAAATACATTAAAAACATTTGATTCAAATGCTAGATTAACTGGAAGTGGAAGTTGTATTTTTGCAAGCTTTAACTCCTTAAAAGAGGCTAACATAGCATATAATAATTTAACAAACTTAAAAAACCTTAACATAGAAAACTGCTTTATAGCAAAAGGGATGAACACTTCACCTCTTTTGAACTTTTTAAAAGCTTAATAATAACTTAAATAACTAGAAGGACTAAAATATTATGGCTAGTATGAAAATTTTTACTGGAAACGCTAACCCAGAGCTTGCAAGTAAAATTTCAAAAAGATTATATACAAGACTTGGACTTGCTACTGTAACCAAATTTAAAGATGGCGAAGTTAATGTTCAAATTAATGAAAATGTTCGAGGTGAAGATGTTTTTATTATTCAACCTACATGCAAACCTTCTAACGATAATCTAATGGAGCTTGTAATCATGGTTGATGCTTTAAGAAGAGCTTCAGCTGGAAGAATTACCGCTGTTATTCCTTACTTTGGATATGCAAGACAAGATAGAAGACTTAGATCAACAAGAGTTCCAATAGCTGCAAAAGCTGTTGCTGATATCATTTCTAATGTAGGAGTTGATAGAGTTTTAACTTGTGATTTGCATGCTGAACAAATTCAAGGCTTTTTTGATATACCTGTTGATAATATATTTGGGTCTCCTGTATTAATTGAAAATATCCTTCAAAGAAGTGACTGGAAAGATCCAATTGTAGTATCACCAGATATAGGTGGGGTAGTAAGAGCAAGAGCTATAGCTAAACTATTTAATAACTCTGATATGGCAATTATTGATAAAAGAAGAGATAAAGCTAATGAATCAAAAGTTATGAATATAATAGGTAATGTTAAAGGAAGAGATTGTATCTTAGTGGATGATATGATTGATACAGCTGGAACTTTATGTAATGCTGCTAAAGCTTTAAAAGAATTTGGTGCAAATAGAGTATTTACTTATGCAACTCATGCCGTATTCTCAGGAGATGCTATTACCAATCTTGAAAATAGCGCTATAGATCAAGTTGTTGTAACAGATACCATTCCTCTTAGTGAAGAAGCTAAAAAATGCTCAAAAATTAAACAACTTTCTCTATCATCAATACTAGCAGAAGCTATTAGAAGAATTAACAGTAATGAATCTATTTCTGCTATGTTTGAGGCTTAAATTTTAATTTTATAATAAAATATTTAAATACTTTACAACAACTAAATGCTATTTTGTATTTAGTTGTTTTTATTTTTTATATATACTTTAATATATATACGCTACATAATTAATTTAATAATGAATATAGATATAATATCCCTATTAAAACACAATGATATCTTGCTACTTTTTATAATATTAGCAGGTGGATTTATTTTTGGTAGATTTAATATTGCTAAAATTAAGCTTGGTAACACTATAGGTGTTTTAATTGTCTCACTATTTTTTGGCCACTTTGGATTTGGCTTTAATACAAGCGCTCTTACCTTTGGTTTTATGTTATTTATATTTGCTGTAGGAATAGAAGCTGGGCCAAACTTTTTTTCTGTATTTTTACAAGATGGACCTAAATATTTATACTTATCAGCTATAGTAATTGGTTTATCTTTCTTATTTACTAAACTCCTAGGATATGTATTCCATCTAAACCTTGGTTTATCATCAGGACTTATGGCCGGTTCCTTAACTGCAACTCCAGCTTTAGTTGGCGCAAAGAGTGCTTTAGAAGAAGGTCTTGCTGGTGGAACCAAAGAGCAAATATCTTATTTAATAAATAGCTTATCAACTGGATATGCTATTAGTTATATAATTGGGTTAGTAAGTTTAATTATATTTGCAAAAGTTGCTCCAAAACTTCAAAAAACTAATCTTGTAGATGCTTCTCTTGAAATATCTAAAGAAAGGGGTCTTGAAAATGAAACTCAATCTAAATATTTACCTATAGTTAGAGCTTATAAAGTTGGTGAAGCTTTAGAGAAATGGGTCAATGGTAGAACTTTAAAAGAAATAAATCTATATAATTTAACTGGATGCCATATAGAGACTCTTATGAGAAATAATGTAGCTTCCCACCCCCCTAGAGATACTATCCTAAGAAATGGTGATGAAATAGCTATAGTTGGGTTTCCAGATAATCAAAAAAAATTAGATCCTGTTTTTAGACAAGAGCAAGAGTTATTTAATAAAGATTTATTAAGTTTAAATATTATAGAAACAGATATTATAGTACGTAATGATAATATTATAGGTAAAAGAGTAAGTGAGCTACATCTTGAAGATAGAGGATGCTTTCTTTCTGAAGTCACAAGATCACAAATTAAAATGCCTGTTAGTGATAGAATCAAACTCAATCGAGGTGATGTCCTAAAAATAAGTGGAGAGCAAAAGCAAGTTAACACTTTAGTTGATCATGTAGGATTTATAGCTATTCATAGTCAAAAAACAGATCTTATAGCTTTTTGTTTATTTTTTATTCTAGGAATCTTAATAGGAAG
>JAWXTV010000059.1:0-4396 GCA_044433245.1 Psittacicella sp.
AGAAGATGAATTAATCATAATAGAAGATCAAAAAGAAAAAGTCATAATTCTAGCAGTCCCTTTTCTAAAAGAAAGTGAGCTTATAGAAGTTATACCAGGTGAATCTCTTAGAGATAAAAATCAAAGATATACTGGAGCTATGGCTGAGCATTACAACACTTTACTAAAAGAAGCTTTAATCATTAAAGAGTCTAGTTTAAAAGATACCTCTATTATAGCTATGGGTCATTTCTTTATGACTGGAGGTGAGTTTAATTCCAAAGAAGATAGAAAAAGAGATCTTATAATAGGCTCTTTAGATTCAGTAAGATTTGATAATATAAGTAAAGGTATAGATTACTTTGCGTTAGGTCATATACATACAGGAAGTCTAATCAATAAGGATCCAACAATAAGATATTCATCATCTCCAATTCCTTTAAGTTTTGGCGAGCTTAAAAGTGCTCATAAGTTTATAACTTTTAACACTTTAAGCGTAAAAAACTCAATTAAAGAAATTATTCTTCCAATGTTTCAAAGAATTGTAGAAATTGAAGGAAATGCTCAAGAAATTCAAGAAAAGATAGGTAAATATACCTCATATCAAGATTCTACCTGGATAAAGCTTAAAATTACAGGTAAAGATATAGTAGAAAATGTAAATCAACTAATAGATCCAATTATTCAAAACTCTAACATTGAAATATTAGAAATTGATAATAAAGCTTATATTGATAGCCTTACAAAGGTTTTAGACTTAAAAGATTTAACTAGAGATTTAAAAAGTTTAACTCCAGAAGATATTTTTCAAGAAAAATTAAAATCAGTTGATATTTTAGATGAAGATAATGTCCTTGGTGAATTATTTTTAGAAGCTCTAAGAGAAGTTAAAGCAGAAGAATATGAAAATATTAGAAATTAGAATTAAAAACTTAAATTCCCTAAAAGGGGAGTGGATTATAAACTTAAAAGATGCCTATAAAGATGGTATTTTTGCAATTATAGGTCCTACCGGAAGCGGTAAATCAACTATTTTAGATGCTATAACACTTGCTTTATACGGAAGAACTCCAAGATTTGAAAATATTAGTAAATCAACTAATGAAATTATGAATAAAGATAGCTCTGAATGTTCTTCAGAAGTTCTTTTTGAGGTTAATAATATCCTTTATAGATCCTCTTTTAAACAGCATAGAGCAAGAGGGATTTTGGGTGGAGCTCTTCAGGGCGCTAAAAGAGATATAAGTCTTGAAGAAACTCATGAAAGCTTAATGCAAACAAAAAGTAATGCAGAATGTGATAAGATTTTAGCTGATCTTATAAATATAGATTATAAGCAGTTTATGCTATCTGTTATGCTATCTCAAGGAGAGTTTTCAAAGTTTATAAAAGCTAGTGATAATGAAAAATCTGATATTCTTGAAAAACTAACAAGAACTGATATATATGCAAAAATTTCAGCTAAAGTTTTTGATAAAAAAACATTTTTAGAAAAAGAGCTTAATGAAATTAAAATCAAAATCTTAGAAAATCAAAATAATTCTTTCTCTGAAAATAAACTTTTAAAATATCAAATTTCTCAAAAGAAATCTTTAGAAAAAACTAATAGATTTCAAACTAATATTTCTAAAATATCATCCTACTTAGATAGTTATAAAAATAAAGAATCTTTAACTCAAGAAATAAATAAATTGGAAAATGAGTTTTTAAATCTTAGAGAGAGCTTTTATTATTACAAAAAGAATATTTCTAAAATTGAAATTTCAGATTTATTTAATAAATATTTAGAAGATCTTAAGGAATTTAACTCTAAAAAAGATAATTATTTAAAAACTAAAAATAAAGAAATTACTGATAAAAATTCTATTACTACTTTAGAAAATAATCTTATTAATTTAAAAAAAGATAAAGAAATTAAAGAAAAAGATATTAAGAATTTAGAAGGAATTATCTCTCACTTAACTTTTTTAAACTCTAATTATGAAAAAATAAGTAACTCTAATTTTAGATTAGAAAATTTAGCAGAAATTAATCTAAAACTTCAATCTCTAGGAGCTAATTTTAAGGAAGCTCCTATAGAAGCTTCAAAATTTTATACATTCAATAATCTTTATGAAAAAATATCTAGAAATTTAAAAGAATTTCAATCTACTAATGATAAGTTAGAGTTAATTATAGCTTCTGGACAAAGCATTAGAAAACAAATAGATTTATTAAATAAAGAGTTAGAAGAGGAGTCTACTTTCCAAGAAAGCCTTAAAATTATAAAAATTCAAAAAGAAGAGATTTCTAAAAGAATTATAGCTGAAAAACCTCTTGAAAAAATTATAAGTCTTTTAAAAGAAGGTGATAACTGTCCAATATGTCAAAATACAATAAAAATTTTAAATACAAATCTTGATGAGGACTTATCCAAATTAAAAGAAGATGAAAGAAATAAAGATAAGGAAATTTATGAAATTAATTTAAAACTTGATTCTTTTAAAGTAATAAAAAATAGATTAGAGTCTTTAAAAGAAAAAAGAATAAATTTGAGTTGTGAATATAAAAATACTAAAGATGATGAAGAAACTCTGCTTTTAGATTTGTTTAGAAACATTAAAGATATCGAAACTCCTTCAAAACTTAATTTTACATTTTTAGAGTCTTTTGCTCTTATTAATAGTAAAAATTCAGAAGATATCTCTTTAGATAAAAGCTCTTTAAAAGAAGATTTATTAAATTTATATACATTAACGCAAGAAGAGTCTAATTCTTATAATAAGTTTATTAAGGATCTAAATGATATTTATCAAATTAATAGCAAATACTCAGAAATATTAAATGAATATGATAGAAAGCTTAATTATTTTATAGACTCTTTAAGTGATATTAAATCTTTGGAAATAGATAATACTTATAAAGATTTATTTTTAGAAAACTTTTATGAATATATTAAAGATATAACTCCTGAAAATTTAAAGAAAACTAGTCTAACAGAATGCTTAAATGAATTTCATAAAACATTAGAATATATTCTAGAAGATGGTATTAAATTTGGTCTAGAATTTTCCTCTAGTAAAGAATTAAGATCCATATTAATTGACTGCTCTAAAGCTTTAAATTTACTCCAACAAAAAGTTCTCTCTTCCAATGAAAATATTTTTAAGAGCAAATCTAAAATAGAGTCTTTAAAAGAATCTATTAAAGATAATAACTTGGATAAAAAACTTCAAGAGTTTGAAAATATAGGTCTTAATATCCATGAGTTTTTAGATTTATCTAATTCTATAGAAAAAGAGAAAATTTCTTTAAGTAACACCTCTTTAACTAACAATTCTCAAAGTTTTCTAAATAAATATTTAGGATTTTATTCTCAAATAAATGAGGAGCTGAGCTCTATTGAAGCCCCTCCAAAAATAGAGTCTAATCTAGAAATTAAATTAACTTATAACTCTCAGGTCTTTAAAGATATTTTATATAGATATATTTTAAGTGAAGCAGAAAAATCTACTCTAAATCAAGATTATTCAGACTATAAAATTAATAAATCCTCTTTAGATAAGCAAATAAAATCTTTAAAAGAAAAATTAGATTTTGAAGAAAAGTCTATTAAATCTCAGGATATAAATCTTGATTCAATTATAGGATTAAAGTCTAATATTTCTTTAAACTCTTTAGATTTTAATACAAAAGTATTTCTAATTAACTCTCTAAAAAATAGATATGAAAGACTTCGTGATAAACATATTAATTATCAAGGACGCATTAAAGCTAAACTAGATGGCTATCTCATAATATCTAAAAAAATTATAGAATTAGAAGAAAATTATAAAATTCTTAATAAAGCCTATATAGATTATAAAAAACTTTCAGATCTAATTGGTTCTAGAGATGGAAATAAATTCAAGAAATATGCTCAGAGTTTAAGTTTTGATTTTGTATTAAAATTTGCAAATGAAGAACTTAAAGAGATATATCCAAGATATATTCTAAGAAGAACTTCTGATGAAAATTTAGATCTTAGCGTTATAGATACAAATTCTGGGGGAACTATACGTTCTGTTAAAAGTTTATCTGGAGGTGAAAGCTTTCTAATTAGTATGGCACTTTCTCTTGGGTTATCTAAAATGGGAGATAATTCTCAAATTGACTGTTTCTTTTTAGATGAAGGTTTTGGAAGCCTCGATGAAAATACAGTTGAGATTGCTCTTAGCGCTTTAAATAAACTTAAAGAAAATGGTAAACTAATAGGACTTATTACTCATGTAAAACTAATTCAAGAATCAATTAATAATAAGATTACTCTAAGCACAAAAGGTGGGTTAAGTTATATAAATGGACCTTGGGTAAAGCAAATCTTATAAAAAGGAAAATATGAATCTAGAAAATCTAATAAGCTGGTCTTTGGAGGAAAACCTAAACCTAGGTCTTGATA